>JAJRWW010000543.1 GCA_024276595.1 Myxococcota bacterium | reverse complement strand
GGGCGGCGGGGTCCTCTCCCTCGGGCACGCGGTCGGGCTGCCCAGGGCCCAGGTCCGCGAGCAGGGCCTGGGCTCGGTCCTCGTACCAGACCTCGCAGCCACCCATGCGGACAACGTCTCCTGAGGTCAGGTGCCCTGAGCTCCACCTGACTCCGTTCACGGTGAGCCCGTTCTTGGAGCCCAGGTCCCTCAGGACGGCTCCCCTCGCCGACATGACCAGCTCGGCGTGGATGCGTGAGAGGTCCGGGTCGTCCAGGCGTACCTCGCAGCGGGGATCCCGTCCGAAGCGGACTCGGCTCCCTGGCCTGAGCTGCACCAGGCGCTCCTCCTCCGGAGGGTGGGTTACCCGGAGCAGGGCCGCGTCTCGGCTGCCCGCCAGGTTCTCGAGCAGGTGCGCCGCCAGGGTTGCCGTGGTGGGCCCCTGGCCGGGCTCCTCCCTGGTGGGCGGCGCGGAGGCGTCGGGCTCGAGCACGGTAATGACGAAGTCGGCCATGTGGAGCGGCTGGCCCCAGCCCAAGGGAAAGGGGCGCCCAGGGGCCAGGGAGCGGTGGTCCAGCCAGGTGCCGTTGGCGCTGCCCAGGTCCTCCACGACCAGCCCGGAGTCGGTCCAGGCGATCCTCGCGTGGGCCGCGGACACGTCCTGGCTCGGGAGGTGGAGCTGCGCCGACCTGCTGCGCCCCAGCACCACCGAGGCTCCGGTCACCTCCACCAGGCGCCCGGGGCCCATCTCCCCGGGGGCCTCGACTCGGATCAGCAGCCGGCGAGGTGACCCGCCAGGGTGAGAGGGATCGGGGGGGGCGCCAATCGTACCTCCGGGGAAGGGCGTGTCTCGCGATTGGGTCAAGCTCTGAGCCCCGCAGTCGGCGGTCTGGCTGGCCTCCCCAAAGAAGCTCCAGCCGCGCTAGAACCTCAGGGTGGCGCTCAGCCCGCCGCCGCGCACCCAGATGGTGGGGGTGACCATCACCCGGGAGCCCCCGGGGCCCCTGAAGGAGGGAGAGAGGCTGGTGGCCCTCTCCTTGTTGTCCTTGGCGATGTAGGCCAGGTACAGGAAGACCCCCGAGCCCGCGAGCAGGGCGGCCCCCACCCCTATGAGGGCGTTGGTGACGTTGGCCATCTTGAGGCCCTTGTTGCAGATGCTCACGAGGGTGTCGTCTCCGGCGTTGTCCCGACAGGCGTTGCTTTCGCCCGGGTAGATGCCCTGATCCTGGAGCTGCCGGATGCGCACCTCCTTGTCGTGCTCGTAGCTTTTCACCTGGAGCCCGGTGAAGATGGAGCCAGCCAGCATGGCCACCCCGACCCCGAGGGTCGAGTAAAAGAGCACCTTCCACACGAGCCGCTTGTCCTTCTTGGAGCCGCCGGGGGGAGGGGGCGTGACCCCCTCGTTGCCTTCAGCCCCTGAACCCGCCGCGTTGCCCCCAAGCAGCCTGCGGGGTCGAGGGATTCGAGCCATGGACATGCTCAGCCGGGACGTCTGCCCGGCGCTGATGCCAACCAGCCTGGTGGAGGTCCGGAAGCCGCTCTTGGAGAAGGTGACCCGGTGGGTTCCCGGGCTGAGGGTTATCTTGGTGGCCGTGGTGGAGCAGGTGCCCAGCACGTTGCCCCCGACCGTCACGCTCACCCCGTCGGTGGAGCAGGTCACCAGCAGGACGCCAGAGGAGGACCGTCCGAAGAGCCGACCCACCCAGACCCGCGCCCGGGCCCTGAGGCGGGAGCCCGAGGTGTCGCGGCGGGAGATGCGCGCCGAGATGGTCTGAGGTCGCAACGGACGCGCCATGTCTACCAGCGTCAGCACCACCTTGTAGCCGGAGCCGGACCGCCGCAGCTTCCCGACGATTATCTTGTCGGCCTTCATGGAGTGGCCCGCCTTGGCGAGGCAGCGGTGGTAGGCGCGCCGGGGGCGCTCGGTGCAGCCGAAGATGAGCTTGATCTCTGCCAGGGTCTTCCCCAGCGCGATGGTGAGGCCGGAGGTGTTGGCCACCTGGCGCCGGAGGGCGGCGGACACGCGCCCGGCCGCGCTGGCGGTGCCCGGACCCGCCTCCAGGTCCAGCACGGCAACGCGGGTGCTGGCCTGGGCAGAGCCTGCCAGGCCTAGGCTGGCCAACAGCGCCAGGACAGTCAAGGAGCGTTTCATGAGCGTACCTCCAGTGAGGCGCCCATTATAAGAAAGCGGTGGCCGACATTCAAGGAGAGGCGGAGCGCGCTTTGGTTCAGACACCAAAGTACCCCAGACGCCCGCTCCGGCCCTCTCCCGCCCTCCGGCCCCCTCCCGGTTCGTGGGCCGCATCCAGTGCGTTTCATGATATCATGCGGCCGCGCGCCGGTGTGGGGCGCATTGGAGACCTGGCATGTGTGGACGATCCGCTCGCCCCCTTGGGCGAAGAAGCATCCCCTGGCGGAGAGCCTGTAACCCGAGCGCCGCGGCTTTGGGCCTGGCGCTGTCCTTCGCGCTGCTGACCCTGGACGTGGGCCAGGCCGCCGCGGCGCCGCGATGGATCCGCCTCTCGTGGGTTGCGGCGCCGGACACCACCATGACGGTCACCTGGGATGACGACGACTCCGTCGGGCAGGGGGAGATCCGGCCCGTTGGCGGCGTGGCCACGGCGGTGACCTCCACCGCGGTGAGCCCTGGCCCCTCGGAGCTGGGCTTTGTGCACGTGGTCACCTTTGGCGGCCTGCAGCCCGACACAGCCTACGAGTACCGGGTCCAGTCTGGCGGGGCCTGGTCCGGCTGGACCGCCACCCGGACGGCCCCCTCTCCGGGGAGCTGCACGCCCTTCACCTTTGTGGCCGTGGGTGACGGCCGCGGAGAGGACCTGTGGGTCGTGGGGTACAATCAGTCCGGACAGTGGCCCGGCACCATGAGCCTCATCGCAGGAGAGAACCCGCTGTTCGTCGTGCACTCCGGGGACTACGTGTACGACGGGGCGCAGATCGATCAGTGGGTAACCGAGCTCGACAGCCTCCCCACCATCTCCGCGCTGTTTCCCTTCTTCTTGGCCCAGGGAAATCACGACGACGGTCCTGGAGAGGGGCCCACGGCGCACTACAACATGGTCTTCTCGGCCCCCACCAACAACCCCGACAGCACCGAGGACTACTACAGCCTGGTGGTGGGGAACGTGCAGGTGATCTGCCTGTCCAACTACTCCTTCGACATGGTGGACCAGATCAACTGGATGGACGCGGAGCTCACCGCCCAGGACGGCCTGGTGGACTGGCGGGTGGTGCTCTTCCACGTGCCCATCTGGTCCTCTGGCGCCCACGGCAGCAACGAGGACAATCGCCCGAGGGCCGACCTGATGCTGCCTGTGCTCGAGAGCCATGGCGTGGACCTGGTGATAAACGGGCACGACCACGACTACGAACGCTTTCACCCCTCATACGGCGGGCACAACGCCGGTCCCAGGGTCATCACCCCCCTGCCATTCGACAATGGCACCCGGGGGGAGGCGGACGGCGTGATCTACATGGTCACGGGGGGAGGGGGCGCGTTGCTGAATCCCATCTTCAGCACCACGGAGGACGGGTACGCCGCCGGCACCAACAACCTCAACTACGTGGTGCTGGCCGTGGATGGGGACACCCTGAGGGTCACGGCCCGCGATCTGGGCCCGTGCCTGGGAGGCCTCTGCGGCAGCCCCTCCATAGTGGGAGACCTGGACGCAATCACCCTGGAGAAGAGCAACACCGGCTGCGGCACACCGGGCCC
>JAJRWW010000542.1 GCA_024276595.1 Myxococcota bacterium | reverse complement strand
TGTCGGGGGGGGCGGACGCCTTCAACCTGGACGCCATCCTGGCCTGCGGTCTGGCGCCGGTGACCGTCTGCACGGACCTCCTCAAGCCCGGGGGGTACACCCGGCTGCCCCAGTACCTGGAGAGGTTGGGGGAGCGAATGGCGGAGCTGGGCGCTCGGAGCCTCCTGGCCCTCGTGGTCCGCACGGCGCTCTCGGGTGGGGCCCAAGCCGGACCGCTCGTGGAGGCCATCGAGCGGCAAGCAGAGCTGGAGGGATCTCCCATCTCCAAAGAGAACGCCGGTGAGCTGCTGGAGCAGATGTCCAGCCACGTGGACGGCCAGTCTCCCTTCGTGGGGGATGATCCAGACGTGGGGGTTGGACCATCCATCTCCCGAGAGGTGGAGCAGGTGGCGCACCGGGCCTTTCGCCTGGTGAACCAGCGGACCTACGCGCGTTCGGTGCTGAGCCAGGAGCGCTACCGACCCCTCCCGCGATCCGTGCGCACCAAGGGAGACCGGCCCCTGGGCTGGTTCGACTGCATCAGCGCCCCCTGCCAGGAGGCCTGTCCAGTGCACCAGGATGTCCCCGACTACATGCACCTTGTGGCCCAGGACCGAGTCCCGGAGGCGCTGGAGGTGATCTGTCGCACCAACGGGCTCCCGCACATCACCGGCGCCGTGTGTGATCGCCCCTGCGAGTCCCGGTGCGTGCGCAACCACTACGACGATCCCCTGTCCATTCGACAGATCAAGCGGCACGCTGCCGCGCGGGGGGGAGAGCCCAGGCCCATACCCAGGCAGAACCTCAATGGGGACTCGGTGGCGGTGGTGGGCGCCGGGCCCGCCGGGCTGGTGGCGGCCTTCGAGCTGCGGTGTCGCGGGTACGAGGTGACCGTGTACGAGGCCCGGGGGGAGGCAGCCGGCATGGCATCGGCCGTGATCCCCTCCTTCCGCCTGGCGGACGGGGAGATCGCCCGGGACGTGGAGCGCCTCCTGGCGGTGGGTGTCGAGCTGCGCCAGGGGGTCGTGGTGGGACGCGACGTCACCTTTGCCGAGCTGCGCGCCGAGAACCGGACCGTGGTGCTCGCGGTGGGCGCCGGGAGGGGTCGCCTCATGGGCATCGACGGGGAGGGTCTGCCCGGCGTGACCGATGGAATCACCTTCCTCGGGGACGTGCGAGCGGGCCGACCGCCGGACCTGGGCTCGAAGGTGGTGGTGGTGGGAGGCGGCAACGCCGCCATGGACGCGGCGCGCACCGCCTGGCGCGTCGCCCTGGAGGCAGACGTGACGGTCCTCTATCGGCGCTCCAGGGACCAGATGCCGGCGGACCCCGAGGAGGTCCAGGCCATGCTGGACGAGGGGATCTGCCTGGAGGAGCTGGTGACCCCCGTGCGAGTGATCCCCGACGGCGACGGGCGCGTCGCCGAGCTGGAATGTGTGCGCATGGAGCTCTCCGAGCCCGATCGCAGCGGTCGACCGAGGCCGGTGCCCGTGGAGGGCTCCAGCCACCGGGTCCCCTGCACGACGCTGATTGTCTGTGTTAGCCAGCAGGCGGACCTGGGGTTTGCGGAGGGCTCCGGGCTCAAGCTGACCCGGCAGGGCACGGTGGTTGTGGATGAGCAGACGGGCGCCACCTCCCTCCCGGAGGTGTACGCCGCCGGGGACGTGGTCACCGGCCCCGCCACGGTCGTTCGAGCGGCGGCCGCCGGCCGGCGGGTGGCCCGGGCGATCCTGCGAGACCATGGCCGCCACGCGGAGCCATCGCCGGTTGTCGTCCCCAAGGCGGTCAACGCGGTCTCCTTGCTCTCCCGGCGCGCCAGGCGGCAGTATCGGGAGTCGGCGCCTGAGCTGGCGGTGAGCGAGCGCCGCAGCTTTCAGGAGGTCACGCCGCTGCTGGATGAGGACGCGGCCCAGCGAGAGGCGGAGCGCTGCTTGCGGTGCAACGAGATGTGCAGCATCTGCGTCACGGTGTGTCCCAATCGAGCCAACCAGGCCTACGAGCGGATGCCCTTCGAGACCCGGCTGGCCTCCGTGCGGATCCAGGGGGGCGAGGCGAAGATCAGCGGCCTCAGGCCGTTTAGGGTCGCCCAGCGATGGCAGATCGTCAACATCGCGAGCTTCTGCAACGAGTGCGGGAACTGTGTCACCTTCTGCCCCTCCGCCGGGGCCCCTTTCAGGGACAAGCCCAGGCTCTACCTGGACCGGGCCGACTACGACGCGGCCACGGACAGGGCGATCTTCGTCACGCGCCTGGACAACGGCTTTTGCGTGGTGGCCAAGGTGCGAGGGGAGGAGCACCAGGTCTCGATCGCGGGCGGTGAGATCCGATACCGCTCCCCCGGGCTCAGGGCCACCGTGATCCAGTCCTCCCGTCGGCTGGTGGACGTGCGCCCCGGCCCCGAGGCGGTGGAGGGGGCTGAGCTGGACCTGGAGATATGTGCAAACCTGTACGTTCTCAGTGATGGCCTCATGCGCTCCCTGAGCCACCTGGTGAGCTAGCCTGGGACCCCCGCGGGATCCGCACCCTGGAGAGAGGGGCTGTTGAGGTGGCAGGAGCGTTTGACAGGCGATGATCCGCGTTCTAGGCTGAGGCTCGGTCGTCCGTCGAAAGACCTGTTGTCCTGCATCTCGCCACGAGACCAT
>JAJRWW010000541.1 GCA_024276595.1 Myxococcota bacterium | reverse complement strand
ATGGCCTACACGGTGTCTCGGCGGAACATGGCACGCGCCCTTGGGGGGCGGCACCAGACCCCGCACTTTGTCATTCACTACCCGCGCGGCAGCCTCACCAAGCAAGAGCTCCTGCTGCACGCGGCCGACGCCGAGCTCCGATGGCAGCAGCTTCGCCGCTTCTATGGGGTAGCCCCCGGGAGCAAGATCCGCATCTACTACTTTGCCGACGACGAGCAGAAGCGGCGCCTCTACGGCGCCTCTGACGTGGACATGGCCAAGCCCTGGCGGTTGGAGGTCTACCTGACCCTCCGAGCCTTTCCCCACCCAGTGCTCAAGCACGAGCTGGCCCATGTGTTCAGCGCGGTGTTCGGGGACCGAGCCTTCGGGGTGAGCTTCAGATGGGGCTGGGGCCTGGGATTTTTCCCGCTGCCGCTCTTCAACCCCGGGCTCATAGAGGGCTCGGCGGTGGCGGCGGACTGGTCCACCCGCAGCGGCATGACACGTCACCAGTGGGCGCGGGCCATGATCGAGCTGGGCCTGGCCCCCTCCCTCCGGTCGGTGATGGGCTACGGCTTCATGTCCTCGGCGGCCGGGCGGAGCTACACCCTGGCCGGGTCCTTTTGCAGGTTCCTGGTGCAGCGCCACGGCGCGGCCGCCTTTCGGCGAGTGTACAGAAACGGCGGCGACTTTCGCGCGGCCTACGGGGTCTCCCTGGCCCGGCTCGAGGCGCAGTGGAGGAGGTTCCTCAGGGGGGTGCCCCTGTCGAGGAAGGAGCTGGACCTTGCCCGAGAGAGGTTTCGCCCGCGGCCCATCTTCGAGCGCCCCTGTGTCCACGAGATCGCCAGGCTGGAGCGGCTTGCGGGGCGGCTCATGTCCCAGGGACGCCACGCCGCCGCTGCCGCCACCTATCGCCGCATGTGCCGCTACGATCCGGGCAGCCCCGGGCACCTGTTGGGACTGCTCGTCGCCGAGACCGAGCTGGGCAGCCAAAAGGGGGGGCTCCACGCCGCCCAGCGGCTGTGGCTGCACCCGGCGACCACGCCGCCCCTCCGGGCGCGGGCCCTGTGGCTCCTCGGGAACCTGGCCTGGCGCCAGGGCAGGCTGGCCAGGGCCCAGGAGCTCTTCGAGGGAGCGACGCTCTTTCCACTGCCGGAGGGGGCCATCCGTGACCTGACGGTGCGCCGCATGGCCCTGGCGGATCCAGACCTGCAGGGGAGCCTGCGGAGGCTGCTCCTCCCCTCGGGGGACGAGCCCCCAGAGCCGGACGGATGGTTGAAGCTGGCCAGGCGCCATCCCAGGCTGGGGCTGGCGAGCTACCTGGCGGGCAGCTTCCTCCTCAACGGCGGCGCTCACTGCCGTGCGGCCAGGTTTTTCAAGGATGCCTTGGCGATGGGGTTGCCCGACGAGCGCTTCCGGCGGGAGGCCCTCTGGAGGCTCGGGCGGGCTTACCTTCTGGCCTTTGACCTCCAGAAGGCGCGGCAGGCATTTGTCCGCCTCACCAGCCCGGCAGAGTCCCAGGCGGTGCGCACCCGCGCCATGGACTGGATCGAACGTACCGACTTTTGGGCCCGGCACGGGGAGGAGCTGGGCCTGGGAAAGGCGCAAGCAGATGAATGCGACCGATGATCCCTTTGCTCCCTTTGCTCCCTTTGACTCCTTGATGAGGAGCGAGGGGCTTGGGGAGGTGGCCATTGGCACCTTCGCTCACCACTTTGCCCAGCTTCGGGCAGGTGAGCGGGGGCTCATTCCGGAGGCATCCATCTCACCCGTTCGGAGCGTGCCAGCCCTGGAGGAGCTCCCTGCCTCCCTCGAGGAGAGGGGACGCGAGGCCCTGCGCCGCACCGTGGTTGTCAGGCTCAACGGTGGCCTGGGCACCACCATGGGCCTCGACGGCCCCAAGAGCCTGCTCCAGGTAAAGGAGGGCCTGAGCTTCCTGGAGATCATCGCCCGCTCCTCGGCTCGCATGGGGGTTCCTCTGCTGCTCATGAACAGCTTCGCGACCAGGTCAGCCTCACTCTCCGCGCTGGGGCTCCGGGCCTCCGGCGGGGGAGGCCAGGAGGCGGCCAGCGTCGCCAGCCCGCTGCCCCCGGACTTCCTTCAGCACAAGGTGCCCAAGGTGGTGCGCGCGGACCTGTCCCCTGCCACCTGCACGGCCGACCCGACCCTGGCCTGGTGTCCGCCAGGACACGGGGACCTGTACCCCAGCCTCGTCTCCAGCGGTCTCCTGGAGCGGCTGCTTGCTGCCGGCTACGAGTACGCCTTTGTGTCCAACGCCGACAACCTGGGTGCGGCCCTGGACAAGAAGATCTTGGGCCACGTGGCCAGCAGGGGTGTCCCGTTTCTGATGGAGGTTGCCGAGAGGCGCGAGATGGACCGCAAGGGTGGCCACCTGGCGCTGAGCGCTTCGGGCGACCTCCTGTTGCGAGAGCGGGCCCAGTGCCCGGATGAGGACCTGGAGGCCTTCGAGGACCTGGAGCGCCACCGATACTTTAACACCAACAACCTCTGGCTGAGGCTCTCGGCCCTCTCCGAGGCGCTCGATGCGGGTGGTGGGATATTGCCACTGCCGCTCATTGTCAACGCCAAGAGCCTGGATCCGCGGGATCCAGCCTCCACGCCCGTGTTCCAGCTCGAGACCGCCATGGGTGCGGCCATCTCGGTCTTCTCGGGCGCCGAGGCGCTGAAGGTCCCTCGGAGGCGCTTTTTGCCCGTGAAGACCACCGGCGACCTGCTGGCCGTCCGCTCGGACGCCTACGTGCTCACCGACGACTACCGGGTGGTGCTCTCCCCGGAGCGGGCCGGGGGTGCCCCGGTGGTGAGCCTGGATCCAGCATTCTTCGGGCGCATTGACCAGCTCGAGGAGCGCTTCCCCCACGGCCCTCCCTCCCTGATCCAGTGCGAGCGGCTGGAGGTGCGGGGCGACGTCCATTTTGGCAAGGACGTGCGTGTGCAGGGGGCGGTGACCCTGGTCGCCGCTCCCGGAGAGAGGCTGCTCATGGAGGACGGGTCCTCGCTCCATGGGTGAGCCGCCTTCCCAGGGCCGCGACGCCGAGGAATGTCGCGGTGCCCGCCAGGGTCCCGATGGCATCCAGTCCCACGTCCAGGGCGCTGGAGGTGCGGTGTGGAACCAGGCTCTGGTGGAGCTCGTCCAGCACGCCGAAGGCCACACACAGCAGGCACACAAGGGCGATGCCTCGCCACCGGGGCCGCGATGTGGCCCCCTTGTGCCAGGCGAGCTGAGCCAGGAAGGCCAGACCGGCGTACTCCACCGGGTGAAACATGTTCCCCGGCGTTCCTACGGTGGGGGAGGGGTTCACCGAGGAGGCCAGGGAGATGACGACCGCGTACAACAGCGGTGGACCCAGGCGCCAGGGCCAGGACCCTGCCACCACGCGGCCCTTCATGGACGGGATCAGCAGCACCCCGAAGGCGGCGCCGAAGATCCAGGGGATTGCGGAGTACAGGGGAGCGCGGACCCCCAGGGCCGTGATGAGGGCTGCCACGCACAGGGCATTGGCCAGCAGAAAAGCGGGCAGAAGCCAGCGATCCAGGGCTGAAAGGCGAGGCGAAGGCCGGGGTGCGATGTCATGCATTGGGGTCGCCAGGAGCTAGGTTCCCTGGAGCAGATCTTTGAGGCGAGCTACTATCACCCGGCGGTTGACCGGTTTGTAAAGGAATCCGTCCGCGCCGGCCTGTCTGGCACGGCGCTGGTTCTCCTCTCCGGTGCGGGAGGAGAGCACCAGGATCGGGAGGCTCCGGAACTCCTTCTCCTTGCGCACCTTCTCGATGAGGGTGTAGCCGTCCATGCGGGGCATCTCCAGGTCCGTGAGCAGCAGGTTCACCGGCAGGCCGCACATGCGCTCCCAGGCGTCCCAGCCGTCGTGGGCCAGCTCCACGGTGTAGCCCTCTGCGAGCAGGATGCGTGACACCACCTCTCGGATGGAGCGAGAGTCGTCGCAAACCAGGATTCGCTGGCTGGGGGAGCCGGGCAGGGCGTGGCGTGGGGTGGGCCGCTTGAGGGTGCGCCAGGCGCTGGCCCACATGTGCAGGGTGGGCACATCCAAAACGAGCTGAACCTTGCCGGAGCCAGAGATGGTGGCGGCGGCGTAGATGTCCAGCGGCTCCAGCAGGGGGCCCAGCTCTCGAAGCACGATCTCCCTGGGTCCGATGAGCTTGTCCACCATGAGGGCAAACTCGAAGTCCAAGTGCCGCAGGATTATCGTGGGAAGGCGCCTGTCGGTGACCCGTGACTCGGAGCCCAGGAGGTCGGCCAGGCGCAGCAGCGGGATGGTCTTGTCGCGGTGCAGGACCGCCTCGCGCCCCCGGTGTGTGGTCACGTCGCCCGCCCCCACAGAGCGGGTCTCCACCACCCATCGGATGGGGATGCAAAAGACCTCTCCCCCGGTCTTGAAAAGCAGCGCGTTCGTCACCGCCGTGGAGAGGGGCATGCGAATGGTGAACCTTGTGCCCCGGCTCCGCTCGCTCCAGACGGTCACCTCGCCGCTGAGCTTGGAGATGGTGTCGTGCACCACGTCCAGGCCCACGCCCCGCCCGGCGACGGAGGTGGTCTCCTGGCGGGTGGAGAGCCCTGGCAGGAAGATCGCCGCCGTTACCTCCTCGTCGGGGGCGTGGCGGGCCTCCTCCGGGGACATGAGGTTTCTATCGATCAGGGCAGCCCTGATGGAGGCGAGGTCGATGCCGCGGCCGTCGTCGGAGACCTCCAGGGTGACGAAGTTGTTCTCCTGGGTGGCGGTAATGGCGATGGTCCCCGCGACGGGCTTGCCGAGGGCCAGCCGCTCCTCCGGGGGCTCGATGCCGTGAGTAACGGCGTTGCGGATGATCTGGATCATTGGGTCGGCGATCTTCTCCGCGACCACCTTGTCGATCTCTGTGTCCTCGCCCTGAACCACGAGGGTCACCTGCTTTGCCTCCAGCCGGGCGATCTCACGCACGGACCGGCGCAGGCGGGCGAAGAGGTATCGCACCGAGAGCAGACGGATCTCGGTGAGGCCCGCCTGGAGATAGCGCGCGTCCTTGCGCAGGCCCTCGGTCTCCTCCTTGAGCCCTGCCTCTGCCCGCTCGAAGTTGGAGAGCACGTCGGCGAACTCGATCTCCAGCTCCGAGAAGCGCTGCACGTGGCGCTCGGCCCCGCGGAGGTCTCGGAGGGCCACCACGGCGGCGCGGAGGGAGAGGTGGGAGGCGTTGAGGTCCCGCACCAGCCCCGTGAGCTCCTCCGAGCGCCGCTCGATGAGGGTTCGCCGGAAGACTATCTCCCCCACCGAGCGAAGGAGCTCGTCCAGCCGCTCGGCGTTGACCCGGATCATCCGGCCCTCCTCCTCCCGGCGGCTCCCGAGCCGCCGGTCGGGCCGGTCCCGGCGCTCCAGCGTGACCGCCGGCTCCGAGGTGTCCTGGAGGGGGCTCTCCTGTGGCGGAGTCGCCCGGGGATGGGTGGCTGGGAGGAGGGAGAGGGTTGGGAGGCGTGTGGTGGCATCCGCCCCGGCGGCCCCCGCCCCGGTGGCCACCCGGAGCTGCTCCTTTACCTCGCGCAGGAGCTCGGCCGCCTCAGGGGATGAGCTCTCCAGGGTGGACAGGCGCCTGAGCGCGGTCAGCACATCGGTCAGATCCGGAGGGGGCGCGTCCCCCTTGTCCCTTCTCAGCAGCTCCAGGGTGTCCTCCAGGGCATGTGCGGCCTGCGCCATGCGGGTCATGCCAACCGCGCCTGCGGAGCCCTTGAGGGTGTGCGCCAGGCGGAAGAGACGATCCAGCTCTCTGCGGGATCCGCCGGCCAGCTCTTGCAGCAACGGGTCCAGGTCGTCCAGCAGCTCGCTGGCCTCGTCCCGGAAGGTCTCCAGGATGATGGCCGCCGTCTCCTCATCCCACCCCATCCCCTCTCCGAGCGGGTCGTCCTCGGGGGCAGGGGCAGGGGAGTCCGGAGAGGCAGGGTCTGCCAGGTCCAGGGGCATATCCACCTCGCGCTGCAGCTTGGCGTGGAGGTCCGGCACCTGCTCCGGCTCCGCGGAGACGATGGAGCGCAGTAGATCGACGCAGTGAGCGAGACGATCCATCTCGCCAGGTGAGATCTTGCCGCCTGCGGCGCGGATCCCCTCGAAGCGGTCCTCCAGCAGGTGGGCCGCTTCGGCGACATGGTGGAGATCGACCGTGGCGGCCGCCCCCTTGAGGGTGTGGGAGGCCCGGAAGAGGACGTCGATGGCCTCCGCATCCCCAGGATCTTCGCCCAGCCGATCCAGCTCGGCCTCCATGGAGGCCAGGTGGTCGGCTGCCTCCTCCATGAAAAACCCCTGGAGCAGGGCCGCCGTCTCCGGGTCGAAGGCGCTCTGGTCTTCCTCTGCCTCGTGGACGTCGGAGGTGGGCTCCTGTACGTCGCCTTCGCCGGCGACGCCTCCGGCGGCGATGTCTGCGATGAGCTCGCGGATCCGCGGCAGGTGCTCATCCCTTGGACCTGTGTCTCCCTCTCGCAGGGACTGCTCCAGGGCTTTTGCGAGGTCCCCGAGCTCGGAGAAGCCGACCATGCCGGCGGCCCCCTTCAGGCCGTGGGCCGCGGCGGCCTGCTCCTCGAGGTCCGCATCCGGACGCTCCAGTATCTCCTGGTAGCCGGCGATCTCCCCGAGGAAGATGGCGAGGAGCTCCGCGTCGAGCTGCATGGTGCTCAATGGGACCGCCCTGGCGGCGTGGGCTCGTGGGAAGAGGCGGGCTCGGGCTCGGCGCCCTTGCTCTCGGGCTCGGCGGCGGCAGCCTCTCCGCCGGGGTCGACGTGGCTGCCGGGCTCGGTCTTGTGGCCGCTGTCTAGCCCATCGCCTTGATCATCCATGGCCTGGATGCTGGGCTCTACGATCCGCTCCCAGGTGCCGCTCTCGCCCGCGGTCTTGGGGAGGATGCCCGACTGGGTGGGGGGTCTGAGGATGAGCGAGTCCGAGTCACGCCAGGGGTGCTGGTCCGCGCGCTCACCAGAGGCGGCGGTCTGAAGAGCCAGGGGCTGGTGACCGATGAGCTGCCGGAGGCGCTCGGAGAAGGATGTCTCCACCTCTGCGATTGTGCTGAGCACAGTCTCAGAGGGAGCAACCCCGGCCAGCTCGGCCTCGTGCAGGGCGTCGGCCAGCGCCTCCACGGCCCGCTCCAGCTCCATCTGTCTGTGCTCCAGGGTGCGGCTCATGTTGGCCGTGTCGGCCGATTGAACCTTGAAGCGGGCGATGGCCTCGTCCAGGGCGGCCGATGCGCTCACCATCTCCTCTGCCGAGTTGGTGGTGAGCTGGGCTCCGTCGGCGGTTTGGTGGGTGACCTTGCGGATCCGCTCCATGGCCTCGACCGTGTCGTTGGTGGCGTCCTGGATCATCTCGATGAAGGCCCCGATGTCCTTGGTGGCGCTGGAGGAGCGCTCGGCCAGCTTGCGGACCTCGTCGGCCACGACGGCGAAGCCCTTGCCCTGCTCGCCGGCCCTGGACGCCTCGATGGCAGCGTTCAGGGCGAGCATGTTGGTCTGGGATGCGATCTCGTCGATGAGCTCCACGATCTGGTTGATCTCCAGGCTTCGGTCGCCCAGGGCCTTGATCTTCTTGGAGACCACGTCCAGGGCGTGCGCCTGCGCTGCGGCGTCCTCGGCCATCTTGCGGGCGGCGTCCAGGATGGCCTCGGCTGAGCGGTTCACGTCCAGGGCCGCCCGACGGGTCTGGACCACCAGGCCACCTATGGACTCGAGCATGTGGTTGAAGGCGTCGGTGACCGAGCCCAGCTCGTCTGGAGAGACCTCTCCGCGGGCTGTGAGATCGCCGTCTGACGCCGAGGAGACAATCTCCAGCAGGCGGAAGATTCCGTGCTGGATACGTCGCTTGTCCTCCTCGCTCTGAATGAGGCCGACGATCCGGTTGAGCATCTCGTTGATGGCGTTGCCCAGGAGCTGCAGCTCATCACGGGTGTTCACGTGGCAGCGAGCGTCGTAGGCACCGTCTCTGATGCGGATGGCCGTGTCGGTCAGGTGGCGTACCGGGCGCAGGAAGGCCTTTCGCATGAACAGCATGACCACCGAAACGAGCAGGGCGATGAGCACCAGGCCCACCACGAGCGCCATGGCGATGACGCTGCGGAAGCGCTCGACCCCCTTGTCCAGGTCCGCCGCAACCGCGTGAGACGCCTGGGTGAGCTTGTCAAGGGAGGGCGTGACCTTCTACAGGCTGACCTTTACCTTGTTGAACTCGGTGACGACGTTGTCGATGAGCTTCTGCACCGGCCCCGTGAGGGTCGTGCGGGCGGCCAGGGACCAGTTGGTGCCCGGGATGTGGGCCATCAGGTACAGATCGTTGTTCTCGCGGCTGGCCCGGGGGGAGGCGTTGGACCCCTTGGCAGGGCCGCCCGTGGGGGCGCTTGTGCCGGGCTTGGCCACGGGTGAGCGCGAGTAGATCTTGTAGATGAACAGGGTGGCCGTTACAAAGCCCGGGCGCTTCACGGCACTCAGGAGCTTCTGCTCCCAGCCCCGGTCCACGATGAGCTTGTCGTAGTTCTTGTGGGCGTGGCTCAGGGGCTTTCCAACCTGCTCCGCGTCCCAGTACATCCCGATGATGTGTTGCCAGGGTCGCAGCATGTGGTGCTGGGCGTCATACACTGGCTTTTTGTGGATGACGATGAGCGTCTCGGACTCGGAGCCGAAGTGCTTGACGGTGAGCAGCCTCCGAATCTCCGGGATCAGAGTGGGCTTCTCCCGTTGCTCTGGCGGGGCCGCCTTGACGATGGAGGCGATCTGGATGGCCAGGGCGGACGCCTCCTTCTGCCTCATGCTGATGGTGGCGATCTCTTGTACGTCGCGTGCTTTCTTCAGAGCGCGGCGGATGTCAGCCTGCGTCTTGTTGATGTTGGTCTTTGCCCGCTCCACGTACTTTTGCACCGGGCGGATGGAACGGTCGTGGTGGACCTTGATGTCGGTTAGCTGGTTCCAGCCAACGGAGAGCACTCCGGCGATGAGAAGGGCCGGCAGGAGCAGGATCACGGCCGTGCCGAAGAGCACCTTGAAAGAGAGGGAGCGAAGGCCCCTGCCCAGGCGGGCGTCGAGGCGGCCGGCTTTCTCCCGAGCAGAGGGCTTGGTCTCCATCAGTGGACCTCCGAGCGTTGGCGAATGGACTCGTTGGCGCGGCCGCAGGCCCGCTCCACCGAGCGCAGGACAGCGTCCATGTCCAGCAAAGGTGTGGAGCCCGCCGCCCCGCGGAAGGAGCCCGGGACGAGCGGGCCAGTGCCCTGCCCACCCTCCTCGTAGCGACCTTTGTCAACGGAGAGCACGTCGATGACTCGCTCCACGGGGATGGCCGCGCTGGTCTGGCCGGAGTGCACCAGCAGCGCGGTCGCGCCCAGTAGCACGGTGGTGGGGTCTGGCAGCCCGAACAGGGGATGGATGGAGATGACCGGGAGCATCCTGCCCCGCAGGTTCGTGGCGCCTCGTATGGGGGGTGGGGCAAGTGGGACGGGTGTTACGTACCCCAGCGAGAAGACCTCCTGGACGTAGCTCAGCTCGATGGCGAAGCGACGGTCGCCGCCCTCGAATACAATGACGTCCAGCTCCATGACATTCGTGACCTGGCGCCGGCTAGGCCGCAGTGGGGAGGTAGGCCTTCACCCGCTCCAGCAGCAAGTTTGGATCCACCGGCTTGACCAGGTACTCAGAGGCGCCCTGCTTGAGCCCCCAGTAGCGGTCGCTCTCCCGGTCCATGGAGGTGATCATGATGATCGGCAGGTCCTTGAAGCCGGGGTTGGAGCGCAGGGATCGACAGAGCTGAAACCCGTTCATCCTCGGCATGATGATGTCCAGGATGATCAGGTCTGGCTTCTCGTCCAGAATCAGGCGCTCGGCGTTCTCGCCATCGTTGGCGATGACGATCTGGTGCCCCAGGGGGTTGAGGGTTCGCTTGATCAGCTCCACGGCGGTGGGTGAGTCTTCTGCGATTAATATTTTTGCCACGTTTCGACCTCGGACTTGAAAGTGCTTCGTCAAACGGCCACAGGCGCCACGCGCTTGCGGATGAGCTTGATCGAAAGCAGCCTGTATAACATCTTGCTCACGTCAAAGGAGCTCATGCGGCTGTGTCTGATGATGTCCTTGACGCTGTTTTTTCCATTCACCAGCTCCAGCACCGACAGCTCCTCCCGGGTGAGGCGCCCCCGGCCGATGGCCGCAATGGCGTCGTCGTTGCGGAGAAACACCAGGTCGAAGGTGTCCACCTCGCGCTCGATGAGGTGCCACTCGTCCACCCGGCGGAAGCCCTCCATGAGGATGCCATCCACGGTCAGGCCGAGAGACGCCTCGGCTGCCGTGGGAGCCTCCTGCTCGGTGCTGCGCAGGGTGAAGCGCCCGAAGCTCCAGCGCAAGAGCTCGTAGATGAGCTCCGCGGTCTGGCGGGCAAGGGCTCCGTGGAGCTCCTCCTGCGTTACGGCGCCCTGCTTCACCAGGTTGGTGCCGATGAGACCCGAGGGGTTGCGCTCCCACTCGGCCAGGGCGTGATCCAGGTCCTGCACGTCCATGCCGGAGACGTCCACGAGGAAGCGCCCCAGCTTGAACTCGTCTGGTACTCCAACGGCCATCGCCAGGTTCACGCGGCCGTCGCGGAAGTACAGCTCGACCTTGGCGCCCCCCCGGGTGACCGTGAGCACGCCGGTCTGCTGCTGCGACTGAAGCAATGTCAAGATGTCCGCCAGGGGCACCACGCTCAGGTCGCCGGTGAGCACGGCCGAGCCCTCGTCAGCCAGCTCTGGAGCGGCAACGCGGATCTCCCCCAGGAGAGCCTCCAGTCGATTGTTCCCCAGGGCCTCCCTGGCCGCATCCACGAGCTGGGTGCTGTCGAGGTCCTTGTCCACGAAGGCCGAGTGGGCGATAATGCCCGCGGCCACCGCCCGGGCCACGCCCTCCCGCAGCCCTTCCAGGGCGCCTCGACGGGCGTCCTGGGCGGCATCGGCCGCGTCGGCGAGCTCGGCCCCGGAGGCGTCCTGCTCGTCCACGATGGCCCCCTCGTCCACGAGCTCTGCCTCGGAGTACTTGTCCACGGTGTGGCTCACCACGGCGGTGATGGCCTCGGGAGAGAAGGGCTTTGTGATGTAGTCCACGATGCCCATCACCTTGACGAAGCGCTCCCCCACCTGGTCGCCCTTGGCGCTCATGAGAACCACGGGGATGTCCCGCAGGTCGTCGTCGTCTGCCAGGGCGCGGCACACCTGGTAGCCGTTCATCTTGGGCATCACGAAGTCGAGCAAGATCAGGTCTGGCCGAGCCTCTCGAGCTGCTGCCACGCCAGCCTCGCCGTCGGCGGCGGTCTGCACCTGAAACCCCGCCTTGGTGAGCACAAGCTGGACGACCTTCAGGATTGTGGGGCTGTCGTCGATGACGAGAATCTTTTCACCGGCCATGCACGCGCTCCAGGTCGAGACTCAACTGCGGCAAGGCACGCCGACTGCACGCCCAAGGATATGTTGTGAGCGGCTACAGACACGGCGAGACCTGCGACGTAGGTGATGCTAGCACCCCAACGCCGACAGCGTCAAGGCTATTTCCCTGGAATCTGAGGGGAAATGGGCCTCCCATGTGCAGTCCATTGGCACACCAACACATGCTGTCTCGGGCCTTTGGTTCCAGGGCGCCTTGACATCCGGTCCCGTGCGGTTATCT
>JAJRWW010000540.1 GCA_024276595.1 Myxococcota bacterium | reverse complement strand
GAGAGAACCACCCGCAAGGGATCCCTCCCCCGGTGCAGGCGGCAGGTCAAGGCTGGATCATCGGCGGCCACGGTGCCGGCTCCCACCAGGATGGCGTCGCAACGGTCACGCAGGCGATGCACCTCCCGGCGGGCCGCCTCTACGGTGATCCAGCGGCTGTGCCCGGTTCTGTTTGCGATGCGCCCGTCCATGGTGGCAGCCAGCTTGAGGAGCACCTGGGGACGACCGCGCAGGATGAGGCTGGCAAAGGGCTCGATGAGCCGCTCGCAGCGCTCGGCCAGGATCCCGGTGAGCACCTCCACCCCTCCCCTCCGAAGGCGCTCCACCCCGCGCCCGTCGGTAAGGGGGTTGGGGTCCATGGCGCCCAGCACCACCCGGCGGATCCCTGCCTCGCATATGGCCTCCGCGCAAGGGGGGGTGCGCCCGTGGTGAGCGCAGGGCTCCAGGGTGACATAGAGATCGGCCCCCCTGGCCCTCAGGCCCTTTTTGCCGAGCTGCCGCAGCGCAGCCACCTCCGCGTGGGCCGAGCCCGCCCTGCTGTGGTGGCCGCGTGCGAGGACCCGCCCATCTCGGACGATCACAGCTCCAACGGGCGGGTTTGGGTGAGTCCGCCCCTCGCCGCGGCGAGCCTGCCTGAGCGCCATGGCCATGAACCGCTGGTGGTCGGACATCACCGGGGCTCGCCCTCAGCGGCCGGGGCTCCCTCAGCGGCCGGGGCTCCCTCAGCGGCCGAGCTGCCCTCACCTGTCGAGGTCTCCCCTCCGTTGCGGAGCAGAGCCCCGGTCTCGGGCTCCGCCTCGCCAGCTCCTCTGCCGTCCACAGGAGACCGCGAATCCGGGCTCGCCGGCTCTGCGCCCTCCTGTGCCCTGGAGCTCAGCAGCTCCTTCAGCTCATCCATGAACTCGTTGATATCCCGGAAGGAGCGGTACACGCTGGCAAAGCGCACATAGGCCACCTCGTCAATGGTGCGCAGCCTGCGCATGACCCACTCACCGAGCCAGGCGGTGGACACCTCCCTGCCCCCCTCCTCCTGCAGGATCCGCTCCAGGTCTCCGACCACCTGCTCAATGGTCGCTGCCGAGACCTTCCGCTTCTCGCAAGCGCGGCTCATGCCCTGGATAATCTTCTGCCGATCGAAGGCCTCCCTGGTGCCGTCCTTTTTCACCACGAGGGGCAAGAACTCCTCGTAGCGCTCATAGGTTGTGAACCGCCTGTCGCAGTCGGTACAGGCCCGGCGCCTGCGGATCACCCGGCCGTCCTTGCTCAGCCGGGAGTCCACCACCTTGTTGTCCAGGCTGGCGCAGTGGGGGCAGAGCATCCTTCAGGCCTCCGCCTCAACGCTGGCGATAATGTCCAGTCGACGCTGGTGGCGCCCCCCCTCGAACCGGGCCTCCATGAAGGCCTTCAGCACGGCCCCTGCGCGGTCCGGGCCCAGCACCCTCCCCCCGAGGCAGACCACGTTTGCGTTGTTGTGCTCCCGGGCCATTCGGGCGCTGTAGCAGTCCCCCACGAGGGCCGCGCGCACCCCGGACACCTTGTTCGCCGCAATGGACATGCCGATGCCGGTTCCGCATACCAGCACCCCCAGCTCCCCTTCCCCGGCCACAAGGCTCCTGCAGAGCTTCAGGGCCAGATCGGGGTAGTTGACGCTCTCGGAGCTGTGGACTCCCAAGTCCAGCACCTCGTGTCCCCAGGAGGCCAGGTCACCCACGAGCTGCACCTTCAGCTCCAATCCCCCGTGATCACAGGCAATCAACACTTTGGTCATGGCAACAACCACCTCGCGCTTCCGTCGAAAGGCGGCCACCGAGGGGCCGCCCATCTGCCGAAGTTGGCGAATGGTAGCAAATGGATCCCCACAACGCTACAGGGAACCCGGCCCACCGGCCGAGAAAAGGGAGCACCGATCCTGGGAAGCGGGATGCGCCAAGGGACAGGGGAGCAGGAGCCTGACAGGGGCTAGTCCCTGTCCTGGACCTCCATGACCTCGCGGCCGCGGTACTCACCGCAGTAGACACACACCCTGTGCGGGATCTTGGGCTCGCCGCAGTTGGGACAGGGCGTGAGATTCGGCGCGGTGATCTTGTCGTGCTGGGCACGCCGCTTGTTGCGCCGGGACTTGGACTGACGTTGCTTGGGTACTGCCATTTCTTACTCGCTTCCGACCTGCGGTGGCCGGCATGTGGCCGGTGTGTGCGGCAGGCTTTTTACTTGATCAGCTTGAGCTTGGCAAGCTCATTCCACCTGGGATCCACAGCCTTGCCCTCCGCCTGGAGGCGAGGGCTCTCCTGCATGGCGTCCGACCCTGGCCGCTCCAGGTGCTGGATGAGGCCCGGGCAGTCCTGCCTGCAGAGAGGGTTCATGGGCACGGCGAGCAGCAGGTGCTCCCGCAGAAGCGGTGCAAGATCTATCTCTGGCCCGACAAAGGTCTCCCAGCTAAGATCCTCCTCGATCAGCTCCACCTCCTGGGCCAAGGGCGCACCAGGTGCCTCCTCGAAGAGCATGAAGAAGGGGTCGGAGACCTGGATCCTCGCCGGCTCCAGACACCTCGCACAGGTCACCTCGAAGGATGCATCCACCTGGCCCGAGACCTGAATCCTGGACCCGAGCCTCGAGACCTGCAAGAGGGCACGGCCGCTCGCCGCAAAGCTATCCGAGCCGTCGGCGCGACAGGTCCCCTCGAGCTCCCGGGCCATCCAGGCGCTGTCTAGGATCAGCTCCAGATCCTGGGGCTCCTCGCCCACGCGCTCTACTCGTATCTTCATTGACGCCATGGCTGCGGCGAGAAAACCCGCCCACCTTGGAAAAGGCTCCTATAGGACCGCCAGCGCCCCCTGTCAAGGTCGCTGGCCTCCCCAATCAGGGTGGCCAGCCCCTCGATGGAGATAGAATGGAGAAAACCTCTTGACATCCCTTCACCCATTTGACGTTGTAGTTCCAAATCGGTTGTCCTCGGGGATAGAGCTCCTTTGGAAGCAGACCCCCCGGGCGAAAAGGAGTCCCAATGCGCGAGATCATGATCCTGCTCAGCGGCTACAGCGCCACGCTTCCCCTGTTTTTCACGCTGCTGCTACTGTTTTTCGTGACCTACGTGGTGCTGCGCTGGCGCGCCGCCAAGGAGGAGGAGGAGGATCCGCAGCTTGGCATCAAGGCCGCCGTGAGCTTTCTCCAGCTCATCCTGGTCATCTGCGTGGCCCTTGGGCTGGCGCTGATATTCACTGCCCTCTTCTCCAAGATCGGCAAGTCCAGTGGCAAGGACCTGTGGAAATGGGGGCTAGGCATGATGTGGGGCTCCGGGCTCCTGGGCGCCGGTCTGGAGGTGTACAACCGCATGTTCACCAACCAGGAGCAGTTCCCCCAGGTGCGGCGTACCTTCATGGGCATCTGCCTGGTGATCGTTGGCCTCGTGGCCACCTTCTCCTTCCTGCTTTTCTGGATAGGGCTCTTCGACAACTGGAAGGGCCTCTCCTTCAACCTGCCCTTTGGCCTGTGGATCGTCTTCGTCCCACTCACAGCTCTGGGGCTCATCCTGTTCCAGAGGATGTTCTTCCCGCTGCCAGAAACAGCGCCTGGTCTGGAGCCGAGCACAGGTGCGGCCGCCCCTGGAGGCGGTGGCGCAGGGGAGCAGGCCGCCATGCCCCAGCAGCAGCCCGTGGCAGAGCCCGTCGCCCAGCAGGCGCCGGCACCCCAGCCCGGGTACGGTCAGCCCCAGGCACCCCAGCCCGGGTACGGTCAGCCCCAGGCCCCCCAGCCCGATTACGGCCAGCCCCAGGCGCCCCAGCCCGAGTATGGCCAGCCCCAGGCGCCCCAGCCCGGGTACGGCCAGCCCCAGGCGCCCCAGCCCGGGTACGGCCAGCCCCAGGCGCCCCAGCCCGGGTACCCCAGCGGATCCACCCCGGCACCCCAGGCGCCCGGCCTCCCCGGCCCCGGCGGCCCGGGCCTCCCTCCGCCTGGCGGCTACGGCAAGTAGCGGCCTTGCGCCTCTCCTTCCTGTGAGATCTGCTCTCCACGCGGACCGCGTGGAGCTTTGGGGCAGCTCCTGGCAACCTGTCTTGACCGCAGTGGCGGTCACCGCCGCGGCTACCTGGCGGCAAACCTCTTGAGGTAGTCCACCAGCCGCTCCACCCCCTCCAGGGGCATGGCGTTGTATATGGAGGCCCGCAGCCCGCCAACGCTCCGGTGACCCTTGAGGCCGGCGAAGCCGTCGGCAAAGGCCTCGGCGATCAGCCGCTTCTCCAGCTCCTCGCTGGGCAGGCGCCAGACCACGTTCATGAGCGACCTGCTGGCCCTCTCCACCGGGGCACGAAAGTAGTCCGGGTTGTCGTCAAACAGCCCGTACAGCAGCTCGGCCTTGGCGCGGTTGGTCTTCTCGATGGCTGAGATCCCCCCCTGCTCCTCGAGCCACTCGAGCACCAGGCCAACCATGAATATGGGGAAGACCGGAGGAGTGTTGCCGAGGGAGTCCTTTGAGGCCATCGTCTTGTAGTTGAGCATCATGGGGAGCTCGTCCCCGCACCGGTCCAGGAGCCGCTGGCTGATGATGACGACGGTCACCCCCGCGGGGCCCAGGTTCTTCTGGGCGCCGGCGTACACCAGGTCGAACCGAGACCAGTCCAGCTCCCGACAGGCGATGTCCGAGGACATGTCCACGATGAGCGGCACATCCTTAGTGTCTGGCCAGCGGTGATACTGGGTGCCGGCGATGGTGTTGTTCGAGCACAGGTGCAGGTAAGCGGCGCCCTCGGTGACATGGATCTCCTCCGGCGCCGGCACCCTCGGGAACTTGCCCTCGTGGGTGCGGGTGGACGCCACCACGTTTACATCCCCCACCAGCTCGGCGGCTGCCACGGCCTTGCCAGCCCAGGTGCCAGTGTCCACGTAGTCCGCGTGGCCCCCGGCGGGGAGCAGGTTCATGGGGATCATGGAAAACTGCAGGTTCGCGCCGCCCCCAAAGAAGAGGATCTTCCTGTCGGGGGGCAGCCCCAGCAGCCGGGCCATGCGCTCCTTGGTGGTCTGGAAGACGGCGTCGAACTCGGCGGAGCGGTGGCTGGTCTCCAGGATCCCGAGCCCTGTTCCGTC
>JAJRWW010000539.1 GCA_024276595.1 Myxococcota bacterium | reverse complement strand
GCCGAGCCCCATGAGGGGCTCGGAGTCCACGCACAGCCCAGCGATGGCGCACATGGCCGGATGGGAGGCGTCGTTGGTGGCCATGGGGTCCAGGTCGTCGCAGTCGGTGCCAGGCTCGGTCATCAGGTAGGGGGGCGAGATGGATGTGGCACAGACCGAGATCTCCGTGTCGGAGGCGACCATGTCCCCGTCCATGTCTGGGTAGCCGGTCCACTCCATGAAGAGCACATCGGAGGCGTCGTCGCAGTCGTCGGCGTTGTCGGCGTAGCCGGGAGGCAGGAAGTCTACTGCGCCGCACACATCCAGGAGCTCGCTTCCGGCCTCTCCGTAGCCGTCGCCGTCGGCGTCCACGTATGCCTGCACCATCTCGACAGCGCTTGCGTCCGTGTCGTCACAGTCGGTGCCCGCGGTCTCGTAGAAGCCGGAGGGCAGGGTGCCATCGGTGCACAGGTCGGTGACATTGATGGCGTTCTCACCGTCCCCATCGGCGTCGGCGTAGCCCTCCATGGCCATCCAGACGGCCTCGTCGTTGTCGTCGCAGTCCTCGCCCAGACAGCCTGAACCCTGGCCATACCCATCTCCGTCCACGTCGACGCAGCTATCGTCGTCGGAGCAGCCCATCATGGCAAAGCCGAACATCAGAGCAATTGGCAGCGCTAGCTTTCTCATCTCTCGTCCTCCTCTTGTGACGAAATCCCAGGAGCCCAGCTTACAATGCCTGAGCCCGAAAGTCATTACTGTTTGGATCCGCGGTGAGACAATTCATAATTTCTAAGCAATTAGGATACTGATGGTAGCACATCCACCAGAAGTGGCAAGCTCGTGAGTCGTTGGAGTCATTGGGGGCAGCCCTGGCGCACGAGTGGCCAAGGGGCACCCGGAGGGAGGGAGTCAGTTGCTGAAGGTCACCGAGACGCCGTAGTGGTCGGAGTAGGCCGTGTCCAGCGGGGTGCCGTCCGCGGTTATCTGGATGGGCTCATCCAGGACTCTCTGGGCGGTTGTGGTGCCGGCAAAGCCTCGGTACAGAATGTGGTCGATGAGCACGGAGGTGCCGTGGTCGATGCCGCCGTTGAGCGGGTTCGAGTCGCAGAAGGTGCAGGCGGCGTTGGGGCTTGCCGGGAAGGGGACCGTGAAGCCCTCCGCCAAGGCGTTGAAGTTGTCGGCGTACTCTGCCACCCAGTCGCCTCCTGCGGGGCCGGTGTTGAAGTCGCCCATGAGGATGACCATGGAGTCGGATCCCGCGATGGAGTCCATGTAGCTCCTCATCTCCGTGATCTGGAGCATCTGCTCCTCCTGCCAGGATCCAGTGGGCTTTGGCCACGGGATGGAGGAGAAGATCGCCGTGAGGTGGGTGCAGAACACGTGGACCGTGCCCAGGGCGTCTGTTTGAAGCTCCGCGTGGATCACCGCCCGTCGGTTGTAGGTGGAGGCGAAGACGGAGCTGTCGGAGGTTGCGATGGTCTCGCTGGTGAGCAGCCCGATGCCGAAGGAGCCGCCGTAGGCGTACGCCTCGGACGCGGTGGTGCAGGCGTTGACCGCGTCGTCGATGGTGCCCCCCACGTTGGCGGCGATACACTGGCTGCACTCGGGGGTGATGGCCCCAAACTCGGCCGAGCAGCTTCCGAGCACACAGCCAACCAAGTCGGCCGGCGGCACGGTGCCGCAGTTGTTGCGGGCGCAGGACTCGAAGGCCTGAAACTCCGTCGCGTCCGAAGAGCAGGCTGGATCACCGGGGTTTTCGTCCGGCATGGGCTCCAGGAAGATCTGATTGGGCAGGGTCGCGGCAGCAGCGTCCGCCAGCATCGTCACGTGCTCGGGTTGCCAGAACTCCTGCACGCACACCACCTCCGCCTCCAGGTTGGCCACCGCGTCGGCCACCTGCTGGGCCCGCTCGTCCGCCCAGTCCACAAAGCCTCGGGCGAGGCCGCCATTATATGTGACCGCGGTGAGCTGCGGCGGGGGCAGCTCGTTGTTGTTATTACCATTATTGTTTCCATTGTCGTCGTCCGAGCAGCCGCTGCCCAGGAGCACACCTCCTAGCGCCAGCGAGGCGGCAAAGGCAAAAAGAGTGAGTCTCTGCATGGTACATAACCTCCCAAGGGGCCTCAAAAGGGGCCAACCCTTGACTCTGTAGCCCATTGCGGGCCAAGGAACAACTCCAATCGTAGCACCAGGGGCCACTGGAGCGTGGCGTCATGGGCCGCGTGCTCCTCGGGGGCGGGGGTTGAGGGGACCTAGTCTCATGCGGATGGCCCGCTGCCCTCCCTCGTACTTGCCGTGCTCCTCGTCGGAGACCCGAAACCCCAGCCGCCAAAAGAGCCTCGTCGCCCGGCCGTTGGTGTCGGCCACGGTTAGCTGAACGTCCCCCACGGTGCCCCGCTCCCGCATGGGCCGCAGGATCTCGAGGGCCCTCTCGAAAAGGGCGGTACCATGGCCCTTGCACTGGTGCGCTGGAGCGACTGCCACCGCCAGGATGTCGGCGATGAGATCCTGCTGACCACCAGGGACCTCCAGGAACCCAACCTGGATGAACCCCACCGGGCGCCCTGCCTCCTCGCACAAGAGGGTGATGACCCGCATGTCCTGCGCGTAGGTGGGGATCATGACCCCGTAGTCGCTTCCGTATACGGAGAAGGCCTCCTCTGCCAGCTCCCCCAGGAAGGAAAGGTCCTCTGCCTGTGCCTTGCGAATGATGCCCATGAACCGCGTTCTGCCCGGCGAGCCTCGAGACGGCAGGAAGTAAAACACAACCCACCAAAAGGGGCAACCTCGGCAAGGGTGAGAGCCATGCCATCGGGCTGAGGCTCCTTTTCCGGTCTCCAGGTTCGGCGGTTGGGGTGCGCAGGGCTCAAGAAGGTCGAAGGCGTGATGGCTGGGCCCTGCTGCAACGCCAGTGCTCTTTCCAGGGTGTTGCGTAGCTCTCGAAGGTTTCCGGGCCAGCGGTGAGATCGAAGCCGGTCCAGCTCATTTGGCGGTATCTGCACCGTCCGGTTGGGGGCCAGCTTCTGTACTAGCAGCTCACACAGGGGCTCCATGTCCTCTAGACGATCTCTCAAGGGTGGAAGATGGATCCGGATCACGTTCAGCCGAAAGAACAGGTCTTCCCGGAAACGTCCGCGCTGCATCTCGGCCTCGAGGTCGCTGTTTGTGGCAGAAATTATTCGTACATCCACTGCCCTGGTGGTCTCGGCGCCCACGGGGCGGATTCGTTGCTCCTCGATGGCGGCGAGAAGCTTGGCCTGAACTTCGGGGTGAAGCGCACCGATCTCGTCCAGAAACAGGGGGGGAGTGTACCCCTGCCGCCAGGGTCTGCTCACAAAGCTTGGCGTCGCTGTTTTCAGTGAATACGACGATTGGCACTCCCGAGAAGCTGGACCGTAGGCGAGCCAGGGATCTGCTGGTAGGTTTAGTGAGGAGCCCATGGTCGATGAGGATGGTGGCGAAGCGAGCGCCACCACAGGAGCGAATGGCGTCATCCAGATGCTCGGCGTGGGTTACCATGTAGAGGGGATTGCACATCAGAATGAGGCCGGTCAGGAGTGTCCTCTCCACG
>JAJRWW010000538.1 GCA_024276595.1 Myxococcota bacterium | reverse complement strand
CGCCCGGTTGTATGCGCCCTGTACCTTGGCCACCACTCGTGTGAAGTCGGGGGAGAAGTAGGCGATGGTCATCTTGGGCTTGCTGATCTCGCCGGAGCGCCTGGAGCGCAGCCGGGCCACCTTGCCCCGGCGACAGGTGATTGCGTCGTAGAGGGTGACTGTGTGGGTCACGCTCTGGCCGCGAACCGTGCGCAGGTAGGTGGTGAGCTGCCAGACCTTGCCGGCGCGCCGATAGGCGAGGCGATGAAAGCCCCTGATGCGCCCGACCACCTTGCCGGCGAGGTCGTAGACCACAGCGTCCCGTGGTGGATTCAGGGTGCGTCCGGTGGTGTCGTACACCAGCACCAGCCGCCTGGAGTCGGGGGAGAAGAGCAGCCTCACAGGGGCTACGGTGATCTTGGTGATGTTCACCCTGGCGAGCCGACGCGGGGCCGCCGAGATACCCACCACGTTCAAATAGGTAGGCCGCGTGCCCTCCCCCACGTGCACGTAGGCGAGAGCTCTGCCGTTGGGGCTCACGGCGAAGTGGGCGTCGATGTAGCCGGCCGCAACCCGGATCTGGCCCATTCGCCTCAGCTTGCCCGCCCGGGCATCGGAGCCCAGGGCGACGCACACCAAGAGCCCGGCCAACACGAACAGTTTTCGCCCGATCATAAGTTACCTCGCGCTCATGTCCTTGGCGGGCCCATCATAGCTGCAGCCCCGTGGGAGTCAACCTGGCTTTGTTTCCACGCTCACACAGGGTCTGGGTTTCCGCTCGGATTTCGGATATCATCTCTGGCCCATGAGTCGACGACGGGAAACGCGCTCCCCCAGGGGCGAGCGCTCTGCCAAGAACGCAAGGGTCAAGCCCTCCTTGACCTATCGGCTCTGGCGGCTGGGGGTGGAGCACCCCAAAGGGGTTCTCATTGCCGGCGCGACCCTCCTGTGGCTCATTGTCGTGCTGGGCAACTGGCGGCCTACAAAGGCGAAGCTGCTGGTCTGGGAGCCGGAGCTGCCGTTTATCGTGTGGGCCATGATCTTCATGCTGGTGGGCTATCTGACCGGCAAGTGGATAGAGTGGGCCATCGACCAGCGACGGATCCGCAAGGGCACCTACAAGCCCCGGGTTTCTCCGGAAGATCTTGCCGGCACCGCCGCCGCCCTGGAGGAGCGTCTGCCCCAGCCGGATGGCGCCGAGGAGGCCACACCATCCCCGGACCGGGAGGAGGAGCCGGCCACCATCATCGATCGCAGCGCCAGGTCCGGTCGGCCCTCCGCACCGTCTGACGGGGCAGTACATTCGGTAGACTACTGGGCCGAGGGGAGCAAGGGCCCGGAGCCGGCGCCACCTCAGCCGGCGCCACCTCGCCTGGGAGACCGCGGGCTGCCCGAGCGCAGGAGGGCTCGCCCGGACGCGTACGCAGAGGTGGGCGCAGGCGCAGTGGAGCCCGCCTCCACGCGCCGCCGCCGGGGTGGTGGGCGGTATGGGGACTACGCCGACGCCGGGGGGAGCGGGCGCTACGGGGACTACGGGGACTACGCGGACGCCGCTCCCCACCGGGGCGGTGGTCGCTACGGGGACTACGCCGACTACGCCGACTATGCGGACGCAGGTCCCGGGCGCGGTGGTGGGCGGCGGCAGTAGCCCGATCTCTGGCTGGCTCCACCACGTCTTGGGGCTCTCTTTTGGCAGCGCGGGTGGTCGCGGCGGGGGCGAGGCACCACAGGTGGTCGTCAACCTGGGCTGCGCAGCCTCCGCACGTTCCCGACGCGGAGGGTCACCTTGCGCTCATCGAACAGCTCGGCCAGGGGGATGAGGTACTTGCGGGACACGCCGCACATCTGCTTGAACTGGGAAGGGCTGATCTCCCCGTGCTCACGGAGATAAGCTACCAGCTCCTGCTCCAGAGCCGCCACGACGCCGGCTCCGAAGGCCAGGTCGTCCTTGGCTCGGACGAGGCGGCCGGCCTTGATGTGCCCGGCGACGATGTCCTTCACGTCTCCCACCGCCACGCCGAGCTGGTCGGCCAGGGCAGCGGCCTTGGGCGGCTCGTAGCCTGCCTCCTCCACGGCGCTCCGGACCCGCTCGGCGAGCTCCCTGAGTGCCAGCCTATCGCCGCTCCCGGCCGGGGACACGGAGCTGGCGTCTCCCTCCAGGCGCCCCCTCTTGACTAGCTGGTCCACTGCCACCCGGAACAGCCGCTGTGGGATGGCCGCCCCCAGGCGGCTGTACACCTCCTGTCGGCCAAAGCCGTCCGCCATGGGGGATGCCTCCGAGAGATCATCCACCACGGCCGCGATGCGCTCGGTGAGCCTCTCGAAGGGCTCTGCGTGCACGGCCGCCTGACTCTCCTTGTCGAAACGCCTCAGGGTGCCTCGCTCCACCAGCTTGCCCAGCAGTCGGCGGGTGGTGGACGGAGGGAAGGGCACCCGCTCCACCACCCGGTCGGCAGCGATCCCACCCATGCCGGCAGCCTGGACCTCCATGCTCACCCGCTCAGGCGGCTCTGCACCCTGGAGGTCGTCGAGCCAGGCTGCGTACTCCTCGTCCCGCTTTCTGCGCCTGGGAGGGTGGGACCGCACCACCTGGCCACCACCAATGGTGGACCCATGGTCTCTGGAGAGGGCGAAGCCCTGGAGCACGAAGCGATCTCCGGGCAGGAGCACCAGGGGCCTGTCCAGGTCCACCTGTACCCACGCCTTCTCCCCTGGCTGCACCGCGTCTGCAGCCAGAGGTATGATCTTCCCCTGGGCCTGGGTGGTGCCTTGCAGCACGATGTAGCGCTGGCCGCGCCGGATGGGCCTGTCCACCCAGGAGAGCAGCTCCAACCGGGCGTCAAAGCGCCGGGTCGGGGTGATCTCACCTCTTCGCACGAGCACCAGCCCCCGGGCCAGGTCCTCCCGGTCGGGGCCCTTCAGGTTGATGGCTGTGCGCTGGCCCGCGGTGGCCCTGTCCACCTCCTCCCCGTGCACCTGGATCCCGCGCACCTTGCCGCCGATGTCCAGGGGAGAGGCGATGAGGTCATCCCCCAGGGTGACGGACCCGGCGATGAGGGTGCCGGTCACCACCGTGCCGAAGCCGTGCATGGAGAACACCCGGTCCATGGGGAGCCGCAGCAGCCCGTCTGCTCCCCGGTCCTCCACCTGAGCGGCGAGGGCGAAGATGGCCTCCCGCACCCCCTCCACGCCGTCACCGGTGTGGGCGGAGCAGCGCAGGATCGGACAGCCCTCCAGGAAGGTGGACTCCAGGGAAGCTGAGATGTCAGCCTCCACCAGCTCCAGCCACTCCGGGTCGTCCACCAGGTCCACCTTGTTGAGCGCCACGAACCCCACCCGCACGCCCAGCAGAGAGCAGACCGCCAGGTGCTCCCTCGTTTGTGGCATGACGCCCTCGTCGGCAGCCACCACCAGCATCACCGCGTCCACTCCGGTGGCCCCCGCCGCCATCGCCCTTATGAACCTCTCGTGGCCGGGCACGTCCACAATGCCCACGGTGGTCTCCCCTCGCCTCAAGGAGGCGAAGCCCAGCTCGATGGTAATGCCCCGCGCCTTCTCCTCCTTCAGCCGGTCGGTGTCCACGCCCGTGAGGGCGCGCACCAGCGCGGTCTTGCCGTGGTCGATATGTCCAGCGCTGCCCAGTACGAATCGCTCGGTGCTCATGACCGCACAGTGTAGAGCCGAAGCGGCCCGATGCAAGCTCCGGCCGCCAGCCTGCCCGCTCCACCCCACCGCCCGTGGGATGGGTTCCCGGGGGCGCAATGACTATGCTGGCCCAATCGTCTATAATGGCCCAGGCAAGGACGGGAGCTGCAAGTGATACGTGCCTATTTGCTAGCGTTTGTGCTGCTCGCGCTGGGACTGGCTGGCGTGGCTTTGATAGCCTCCCAGGCGAGCCGCTCCGTGGCCCCATCTGTGACGTCTTCCCCCGGGTCGGCGGAGGTTGGCCAGTCCAGCTCCACCGGGGCGCCCCGCGCCACGCCGCTGGGGCGCCCTCGCCCCGGCGCTCCTGGCGCTCCTGGCGCTCCTGGCGCTCCCGTGACTCCCGGCCTGGACGCGGGCCTGCCCAGGGCAAGGCCTGCAAGGCCGCTTGACGCCTCCGTGGCCAGGCCCGATGGCGCCGCTGCCAACGGCGATGCCGCTGTGGCCAGG
>JAJRWW010000537.1 GCA_024276595.1 Myxococcota bacterium | reverse complement strand
CGCGGCTCTTCTCTTCTCTTCTCTTCTCTTCTCTTCTCTTCTCTTCTCTTCTCTTCTCTTCTCTTCTCTTCTCTTCTCTTCTCTTCTCTCGTCTTCATTTTCAGCATGGTCACCCCTCCATTTGTGGACAGCAACTATTTTCGCCGGGGGCACGTGCGGTTGTCAAGAAGCAGATCCCAGCGTCCCAGCGTGAAGCCATGTGACCGAGCTCGGTTCGAGGTGCTTCAGTCGACATTGCTGGCAACCCGCTCCCCGCGACGGCAGGGGAGGAGGCAGGGGGCCCGCTCCTCCCGCGGTGCGCGGTGGCAGAGGGGAACGGATCTATTCACATGGTTCAGATCCTCGGTGATCGGGCGGGTCGCCTGCTTCGCCGAGGATCTGGACGGAGCTAGCGAGGGCGGAGCGCCTCGGGCATCTGTACCGCCACCACCTCGCCCCGAGCGCACTCCACGCCGTCGACCAGCAGGCGCGAGGTGACCACCACCTTGCGCCCCTTGATCTCTTTGATCTTCCCGCGGATCTCCAGTGGAGGGCCGAGGGGGGTTGGCTTCAGGTAGTCCACGTGGAGCGCACCGGTCACGAACCGGAGCACGGGCTCGCTCCCCATCTTCCGGCCCGCCTCCCGATGGGCGGCCGCCGAGGCCGTGCCAGTGCTGTGGCAGTCTATGAGGGACGCGATGAGGCCGCCGTACACGTAGCCCGGGATGGCTGTGTGGTAGGGGGCCGGCACGAAGCGGGTCACGGTCTCGTCGCCGTCCCAGTAGGTCTTGATCTGGTGGCCGTGCTCGTTGTTCTTTCCGCAACCGTAGCACTGGGCCACGTCGTCGGGGTACGCATCTTGAAACGCGAGCTCCTCCTGGAGCTCGTCCGGAGACAGGTCGCTCTCACTCATGTGGATCACCTCGGTCAATCTCCCCAAGTCGTCTCGGTGTATCCCCAGGTCGCCTCCAAGTCAATGATCTCTCTTTCGATGTCTGAACCACTGGACCCCTCCCGCTCTGATGCGTTATGCTCAGTCAGAGGTGAGCCGGGAGCCAATGTGCTGGGAGTCGTGGTGACAGCAATAAGAGAAGGGCATTCGCTTTTTGCGCTCGTCTTGGCCCTGGTGGTTGCGGCCCTTTGGGGTGGGTGCCGCGATCCAGGCTCGGACCTCTTGCCCACCCGCACCCATCGGGGGGCGGTGACCGCGTACTGCACCGCCACTGTCAACGGCGTGGGCCAGGTGGACGTGGAGAGCGACTACCTGCCCCACGTGGTACAGTGTGAGAACGGCGGCGCATCCATGGAGGCGCTCAAGGCCCAGGCGGTGGCCGCCCGGAGCTACCTCTACTACAAGCTGGATCTCTCTGGCTCCATCAACGACGGGACCAGCGACCAGGTCTACTCCTGTGGAGCGACTCCGCAGCCACAGCACTACCAGGCGGTGGACGAGACCGCGGGCCAGGTGCTCACCTACGGCGGCGTCACCGTCTGCGCCTTCTACGTGGCGGGAGCCATTCCATCGGCCTCGAGCTGTGTGGCAGCGCCAGGGGACAACGACTACTCCAACACGGAGCACTATGTCACCTACAACTGGAACCTCTCGGGCAGCAACATCGAGCAGACCACCCTGGGCTGGGTGAACCCGGGCAACCTGTACAACCGCGGCTGCAAGTCGCAAAACGGCGCCGACTGTCTCTCCGACGCGGGCTGGGGCTACCAGGACATCCTGCGCTTCTACTATGGGATGGACATCGGCATCGAGACCGCCGTGGGCTCCTGTGTGACGCCCACCGAGTGCACGCCGGGCGACACCGAGACCGAGAGCTGCGACCCCTGCGGCACCCGCACTCGCACCTGCGAGGACCCGGGGAGCTGGGGCGCCTGGTCCGCCTGCGCCACCGGGGGAGAGTGCAGCCCTGGAGACACCCAGGAGGAGCCCTGCGGGGACTGCGGGCTGTGGACCCGCACCTGTCAGCCCGACTGCACCTGGTCCCCCTGGGGTAGCTGCGAGTCTCAGCCGTCCTCAGCTCCATGCTCCACCGGAGAGCCGGGCCTGTGCGGCAGCGGCCTGTACGAGTGCGTGGAGGCTCAGCTCGTGTGCGTCCCCTCTGGCGACGGACCCAGGCCCGAGCTTTGCGACGGCCTGGACGACGACTGCAATGGGCTCGTGGACGAGGGGTTCCCTGGGGTGATGGGCGATCCTCCCCCTCCCTACGCGGCTCGGCTGGAGATCCTTTCCCTCCCGGAGTCCCTGGAGCCGGGTGCTCCCGGAGATGTTCAGCTCCAGGTGGAGAACGTGGGCTCCGAGGCCTGGGTGGAAAGCAGCGTGGAGCTCAGGGCGAGCGCCGAGGGGGGTGGCCCCAGCCAGCTCAGGGCCGACGGGTGGGTCGATCAGGAGCTGGTGTTGAGACTGGGCGCCCTGGCCCCGGGCGACAGCACTGCCCTGGCCTTCGAGCTCCTGCTCGCCCCGGGCGTCACCGAAGGGCTGGTGGAGACCTTTCGCCTCTTTCGGGCTGCGGACCCTGGTGGCGACGCCACGCCGCTGCCCATCGCCTGCCCATCTCCGGCGGTGACCTTCTCCGTCTCCCATTCGGGCGAGCTGAACGCCGGCCTCCCGGATGCCGGCCCGGGCACACAGCCCGTGCCCAGGATCACCACCGGCTGCGGCTGCCAGACCGCCAGAGGCTCTCCTGCCAGCCATCCGCCGCTGCTCCCGGCTCTCTTGTCTGCGCTGCTATTGTGCTGGCTCTGGGCCAGGTTTCTGCGCAGCGGGGCTGGCCGTCCACCCGCCGCCAGGAGAGGTCCTCCAGGCGTCTGAGCACGGCGGGACCATGGCGCCGAGGTGTGGCTAGGCGTCCTTTGAGCCCTCCTCCTGGCCAGGGCTGGCTCCCGATCCTTCCTGGGCCCTGATCTCGGCCATGATGGCCCGGTGGACGGCGTCGGGGAGCACCTCCTCTCCGGCAGGGGTCTCGTGGACCTGGGAGGTGGGGTTCCTGGCGGGCCCGGAGTCAGCGGCGGGGCTGGAGGTCTGCTCCTGGGCCTCCCGCACCACTCGGTAGGCGTTCAGGCCGGCTGCGATGGCCGGTCCCAGGATGGTTCCGGCCGCCTGGATCTTGTGTACGGTGCTGGTGAGCTGCTCTATCGATGTGCCCAGCTCATGGATCCGCTGGGAGGTTTGCCGCAGGGTGGGAAGCTCCCCTTCGACCCCCTCGGCGATCTTCTCCACGTGAGACAGCACCTGCTCGCCTCGCTCGGAGATGGCGATGGTGCGCCGGGTGAGGTCGGCGAGGGTCCTTCGGGCCTGCTTCACGAGGGCAAAGGCCGAGAACACCAGGGGCAAAAGCGCTCCCACCAGCAGCGCCACGAGCACCACGACTGCGATCTGCAGGCCGTCAGGCACGGTCGCTAGCTCTCCTTCCCGGCCTCGGCGGCCTCGGCTTCCACGGCCTCGGCCACGCCGTCATCGGCGGCCTGGCTGGCCAGCAGGGAGCGCCCATAGGCGGTGCGCGCAGCGTCGGCGGCGGCGTTGTATGCGGCGCGAAGGCGTGGCGGGAGCTTGGCGATCTCCTCCTTGCGCAGGGCCAGGGAGTCGGTCAGCCACTGTCGGGCCTCGGCCCCGGATCTGGGCGCGGTGAGGTAGGCCACCGCCGCGCCGGTGACCGCTCCCCCGAGGAATGCGAGCATCATGTGGGCCGAGTTGAAGTTGCTGTCGCTCATGGATCTCCTCCTCCGTTTGTGTCGTCTGTTGCTGGAGGCACCATACCAAAGGACGGTGTCGATCTAAATGGGGAACATGGCGTCGGGCCCAAGGGGCTCCCATCAGTGGGAGTAGCGGCGGATGGAGATGTTCATGAGCAGGCCGGCGCCGATCATGAACGTGAGCACCGATGAGCCACCGTAGCTCACCAGCGGGAGGGTAACCCCCACGATGGGCAAGAGCCCCGAGACCATGCCAATGTTGATGACCACGTGCCAAAAAAACATCACGGCAACGCCGATGCACACCACCGAGGCGAAACGATCCCGGGCCGAGCGGGCCAGGTTCACCGCCCAGATGATCAGGAACAGGTACATGCCCAGGAGCACGGCCGAGCCGATGAACCCCCACTCCTCCGCCCACACGGAGAAGGGGAAGTCGGTCCAGGACTCGGGCAGAAAGCGCAGGTGGGACTGGGTGCCCTGCTGGAACCCCTTGCCCGTGACCTGCCCCGAGCCGATGGCAATGAGGCTCTGCTTGAGGTGGTACCCAGCCCCGGAGGGGTCCGCGTCCGGGTCCAGGAAGGAGAGGAAGCGCCGCTTCTGGTAGTCCTCCAAGAGCAGGGTCCAGGTCAAGGGCGCGATGACCACCAGTGAGGACAAAAGCAGCAGAAAGGAGCGCAGCTTGAGCTTGGTCATGAGCATGAGGGAGAAGAAGATCAGGATGATCAGCAAGGATGTGCCCAGGTCCGGCTGGGCCAGGATCAACGCAACAGGGGCGGCGATGAGGGCGAATGGTACGGCCAGGTCCTTCAGACCGCGCCCCTCGATGCGTGGGTCCGAGTGGAGGTACTTGGCCAGCACGACTATCACCACTATCTTGATCAGCTCCGAGGGCTGCAGCCCCAGCGGGCCGTAGCCGATCCAGCGGGTGGAGCCCTTGACCCTCCTTCCCACCAGGAGCGTGAGCAGCAGGAGCAAGAGCCCGCCAGCGTAGATCCAGTACCCGTACTGGTTGTACTTGCGGTAGTCGATGGTCGCCACCACCAGGAACGCCGAGGTGCCCAGGATGAACCAGTAGATCTGCTGCAAGAAGCGACCGGAGAGGCTACCGCCCGTGGTGGAGTAGAGGTTGAGGAGCCCCACCGAGGCGATGGCGGCCATGAGCAGGAAGATGGTCCAGTCGAGCTGGATGCGCACCCGCCCCATGGGTGGTCCCATATGGCGTCGCGGGGGGATCATCGCCGGCTCCTCCTGCCTCCGGCGGACCTGGGGCGCACCTTGGCGAAGTAGTCGCGCACGATTCGCATGACTATGGGAGCGGCCACCTTGCCGGCGGATCCGCCGTGCTCGATGAGCACCACCACGGCGATCTCGGGCTTGTCGTAAGGGGCGTAGGCGGCGAACCAGGCGTGGTCGGCGAAGCGCCACCAGTCCCGCGGGTCCCGGCTCCTCCTCTCCCGCTTGATGACCTGGGCCGTGCCGGTCTTGCCCGCCACGGGGAGCTTTCCGTCCCAGGCCTCGTAGGCCGTGCCCCCTGGCTCCGCCACCACGCCGCGGAGCCCGGCCTTGACCAGACGCAGGGTGGCGTCGGAGACCTGCACCCTTCGGCGCAGCTCGGGGGGGCAACGGCGCAGCAGCTTGCCCTCGGGGGTCTCCAGGCGCTCCACGATCTGCGGCAGGTAGAGCTTGCCGCCGTTGGCAATGGTGGCGTAGAGCATGGCGAGCTGCAGCGGCGTGACCGTCACGTTGCCCTGGCCCACGGCCGCGTTGAGGGTGTGGCCGATGCGGAAGCCCCCGGGCATGTTCTTGGCATACCAGGCCTTGGTGGGGATGAATCCGCCCCGCTCGCCGTTGAGCCCGAGGCCGGTGGGAGTCCCCAGGCCAAAGTCCCGGGCGTAGCGCGAGAGCCGGTTCATGCCCACCCTCTTGCCCAGGGTGTAAAAGTAGATGTTGCAGCTCTGCACGATGGCGCTGTGGAAGTGCATGGCGCCGTGCTTGGACGTGCAGCGGAAGGCGGACTTGCGCCCGTACTCGTGGTAGCCCTTGCAGAATATGAACTCGCTGGTGTTGGCCAGGCGCTCCTCCAGGGCGGCTATGGCCGTGACCACCTTGAAGGTGGACCCGGGGAAGTAGCTACCCATGACGGTCTTGTCGAGCATGGGGTGGTACGGGTTGTCGTAGAGCTGGCGAGCCTGCTCCCTGGTGAGGTGACCTGAGAGCATGGCCGGGTCAAAGGCCGGCTTGGAGGCCATGGCCAGGATACGTCCGGTGTTGACCTCGATCACCACCGCTGCCCCAGAGGGGTGCCAGCGGAGGGAGCTCTCCACTATCCGCTGCAGGTCGAGGTCCAGGGTGAGCACCAGGTTGGAGCCGGTGCGCGGGCGCCTACGACGGGTGGACGGGGGCCCCAGGAGGCGCAGCAGGCGCTTGTCTTTTTGGCGCCGTCGCCGGGAGTCCACGATGAAACGCTCGAAGCCGGGCTTGCCCCGCAGGTAGTACTCCCACTGCCGCTCGACACCGAAGCGGCCGATCTTGTCACCGATGCGATAGCCCCTCAGCCGGCGGATCTCCGCCCGGGACACCTCGTTGATGTAGCCCAGCACGTGGGCAGCCAGGTTGCCGTAGGGATAACGACGCTTCCACTCGGTGAGCACGCGCACCCCGGGTAGCTCGAAGGAGTTCGTCTCCAGCCGGGCGCGCTGGTCCCAGGTTATCGCAGGCACAGCCAGCAGGGAGAAGGAGCGGCGGTCCCCCTGGGCGTCGAGGATCTTTTTCTGGATGCGCCGGCTCTGCTCATCGTCCAGCTCCAGGTACTTCTTCAGCTTGGGAAAGGCCGAGCGAGGAAAGTAGCGTGGCACGATGTAGACGTTGAAGTTGACCTCGTTGTCCACCATCACCCTGCCTCGACGGTCCTTGATGAGCCCGCGCTTGGCCTTGAGGGTGATCCGCTTGATCATCAGGCCGCGAGCCTGCTCACGGTAGGCGGAGCCCTCCAGGATCTGCATCTGCACCAGCCGGCCTAGGAGCACGGCGAAGCAGACGATGATGAACACCGTCATGAACCGATACTTGCGGTTCTGATCCGCCAGCTCCGGGCGCACTCGCATCAGCGAAACACTCCTTCCGCGGAGGCATCTCGGGCCACCCTGCGGTCCAGACGCCAGAGGAAGTAGAAGTAGGGCGCGGCCAGGGCAGCGGTCATGGCCGCCTCTGCTGGCGCGAGGCCCAGGGACGACCAGGAGCCTCTGGGGGGCAGGGCCATGTGCACGGAGACAGCCAGGGCGGAGCAGTACAGCGATGCGGCGAAAGAGACGCCGATCTGCGACAGGCGCCCCTGCACGTAGAGCCTGGAGGAGAGACCTCGCACGGTGAAGTAGACGATGAGCAGAGACAGGATGTAGGTGCCCTTGGGGGCGCCTGCCAGCAGGTCGGTGACGTAGCCGATGCCGCTGGCGCAGGCCGCTCCCGCCGAGTGGCTGCCACGGATCCCCAGCGCCAGGTAGAGCGTGACCAGCACTGGAATCGACGGCAGCGGCAGCCAGGAGGGGAGCACTCGCCCTATGGGTGCAAGGAGCACCATGGTGAGAAAACCGGCCCCGAGCATGACCACCAGGCGCATCATGGGTAGGGCCCCAATCCCAGCCGGGCCAGGTGCTTTCTGCGGGGCCTGGGCACTGCGGGCGGAGGAGGGGAGATCACCACCAGCACCCGGGTGAGCTTGCCAAAGTCCACCGGGGGACGCACGAGCACGAGCCGCTCCTCCCCGGGGACCCTCCGCACGCTCAGGATGCGCCCCACGGGCAGCCCCGCCGGGAAGCGACCGTCCACCCCGGAGGTGACGACCAGGTCCCCCGGCTCGACCTTGAACTTGGGGTCCAGATGAGCGATGCGAGCCACGCAGCCCTTGTCCCAGCCCTGGCCCTGGAGGATGCCCCGCGCCCCCGTGCGGGGCACGCGCACGTCGATGCGGCTGGCGGCGTCCACGGTGAGCTGCACCATGGCGCGGCCGATGCGCGGCTTGCGACCGAGGCGCCGATACCGGCGTCGGTACTTGCGTTTCCTTAGCTGCTGGGCCACCGGGCAGCCGATGCGGTCGGAGCCGTCCAGCTCGTAGAAAAGCACGCGACCCACCACTCCCTGGGGTGTGACCACCGGTGCGCCGCAGCCCACGTCCGCGTGCTTGCGGTCGATGACGATCCCGATGACCCGGAACTTCTCGGTGTCGATACGTCGGCGCACCACGTTGGCCGGCAGCATCTCAGCGGCGGAGTCTGCCATGTAGGCCCGGAAGCGGGCCAGCAGCCGACCGCGTCGGACCACAGCCGCGAGGTAGTGGTTGTTTGCGGCGAGGGCGGCGTTCTCCCGCTCCAGTCGTTCGTTCTCCTTCTTGAGATCCATGCGGTACAGGTACTTGCGGTACACGCCCATCCAGGACTTGAACACCGCGATGAAGGCGCGCTCCAGGGGCCGGGAGATCTGGTAGACCACCCTGTCCACCCGGCTCCGCTGCCGATCCTCCCTGGCGTTGGCTCTGTAGAACATCCACACCACCGTGGCCAGCGCGACGAAGATCACGGCGTCTCGGATGCGGCGGCGGGTCATGGGGAGGGCCTCCCCTCAGGCCCTCGGGCGCGGGCCTTGTTCGCCGCGCCGGTCTTTGTGTGCGTGCGCACCGTGCCCTTCTCAGACCCTGTGGCGCCCTCTGCCGCCGGCCGAGCTCCGGCTCTCGCGGCTGTGTATCGTGGGGGGCTGGCTATCACCAGGAAGACCTCGCTCTGGCGCGTCAGGGAGACCGTCGCCTGCACCTCCACCACCTGGTATCGCCCCTTTATCCGGCGGAGCACCCGCGTTATGCGCCCCAGCACCAGGTCCCTGGGATATCGCCCGCCCATGCCAGAGGTCACAACCTGGTCGCCCGCGTGCACCTCGTCTCTGGGAGAGAGGTACTCCACCCGCCCGGAGAGCTTGCCCCCACGGCCCAGGCCCCGCAGGGCGCCCCGGCTGCCCGTGCGCCGGACCATGACCTCAACCCGGCTCTGGGCGTCGTCGATCTGGAGCACGTCCCCATAGCGGCCATAGGCCCTCATGATACGCCCCAGCACCCCTCCGGGCACCGCCACGGCCTGTCCCGGACGCAGCCGAACGTTGGCGTCCCGCATTCGGATCTTGAGCACCTGGAAGAAGGGGGACACCCCCCTGGCGACCACGTCCGCCGGATACGTGGCAAGCGGTGGGGTGACCGCGAAGCCCAGCTCCTGCTCCAGGTCCCGCCCCTGGATCGCCCAGGCCTGGAGGATCTCGTTGTTGGCACGCAGCTCCAGGTTCCGGCGCCGGAGGCGCTCGTTCTTTGCGTCGAGCCCCCTGAGCCAGATGTAGTGATCCCACGCGCTCACCACCGCCCCCACCCCTCCCACCACCAGCCGCTGCATGCCCCCTGCGAGCCGCAGCACCGCGCGGTCCACCACGTTCAGGGAGGAGGGGTGTCCCACGTTGCCGTACAGCAGGACCACCGGCACCGCGAAGAGCAGGACGGAGAGGCTGAGCTCACGCGCGCGTCGGGAGAGTAGCATCGCCGGGTCCGCTACTGGAGGGTGAGGTCTCTGAGGTTCTTCAGGTCGTCGAGGGCCGCGCCGGTGCCCAGCACCACGGCGTGCTCCGGGTTGTCGGAGAGCATCACCGGTAGGCCGGTCTCCTCCCGAAGCAGGATGTCCAGGTTCCTCAGCTTGGCGCCGCCGCCGGTGAGCACGATGCCCTTGTCGGCGATGTCCGCAGAGAGCTCCGGCGGGGTCCGCTCCAGCACCAACCTGGTCGCCTCGACGATGGCATTTATGGGCTCGGCCAGGGCGTTGCGGATCTCGTCAGCGTCCACAACCAACGACCGCGGCACCCCGGCCACCAGATCTCGACCCTTCACCTCCATCTTGAGCGGCTCCTCCGTTGGGTAGGCGGTGCCGATCCTGATCTTGGCCTGCTCGGCGGTCTGCTCGCCGATGAGCAGGTTGTACTTGCGTTTCATGTGGGCGGTGATGGCCTCGTCCATCTTGTCGCCGCCGATGCGCACCGAGCGGGAGAAGACGATGCCCGTCATGGAGATGATGGCCACCTCCGTGGTGCCGCCGCCGATGTCCACGATCATCGAGCCCATGGGGTCGTTGACCGGTAGCCCGGCGCCGATGGCCGCGGCCATGGGCTCCTCGATGAGGTACACCTCCCTGGCTCCCGCAGCCAGCGTGGAGTCCCTGACGGCCCTCTTTTCCACCTCCGTGATACCCGAGGGGACGCAGATTATCACCCGAGGCTTGACCAGCACCCGGCGGTTGTGGGCCCTGGTGATGAAGTAGTGGAGGAGCGCCTCGGTGATCTCGAAGTCGGCGATGACGCCGTCCTTCATGGGACGGATGGCGGTGATGTTGGCCGGGGTGCGGCCCAGCATGTGCTTGGCGTCGGTGCCCACGGCCACCACCTTGCGCCCGCCCAGCCCGGTGCGCTGCACCGCCACGACCGAAGGCTCGTGGCTCACGATACCCCTCCCCCGGAGGTAGGTGAGGGTCGTGGCAGTGCCCAGGTCGATGGCCATGTCGTTGGAGAAGAGGCCGTAGAACCAGTCGAAAGGCATTGTACAGATACGCTCGCGTGCGGCGAAGGCCACCTCTTGCTTACAGGAAAATGAACATTTTTCAGCAGTTATCCCAAAACAAGGATCAAGGGATATCACGCGTTCTGGCTGAGTTCAAGGGATATTCTCTGAGCCGAGCCCTTAGGCGTTGATCTTGCCAATTCTGTGAGCTACCATCGCCACCCTTTTCGGGCCACCCTGCCAGGGGGAGGCTCGGCTCACGAGGTGCCCCCCATGGGAATGGAACAACTACGCAAGCAATCCCGCAGCTTTCTGATCTGGTTCCTCTTCGCGATCATCATCCTGTCGTTCATCGTCACCTTCGGGCCATCCTCCATGCGGCTGTCGTGTGGCGGCGCCACAAAGGCGGGCACCGTGGAGGGGCGGGAGCTCTCCATGGCCGACAAGAGCTTCGCCCTTCGGCTGGGAATGAACCCCCAGGCACCAGCCACATATCGTGCCAACGTCTTCGACCAGCTACTGAAGCGGGAGCTGCTTGCGGCAGAGGCGGAGCGCATGGGCATGAGGGTCTCTGAAAAGGAGATCACCGACATGATCGCCAAGCGGAGACGGGTCTACATCCTGGGGCGGGCAGAGGACCTCGCCAGCCCCATGATAAACGCCTGGCCGCGGGTGCGGGACGCAGAGGGCAAGCTCGTGCCCGCGCCGCACTACTATCATGATCGCTTCAAGCGCTGGGTGCGGTACGTGCTGGGCATGAAGGTGACGGCCTTCATCGAGCAGCAGCGCAAGGAGCTCCTCGCCCAGCGGGCCATGGAGATCATCTCCGGCTCAGTGATGGTGTCCGACAGGGAGGCGCGGGCCATCTTCGAGTACCGAAACCACTCCCTGGAGCTGGAGTTCGCGCGCTTCAAGGTGGAGGACTTCAAGAAGGGGCTGCTGGTGGAGCGCAAGGACGTCATGCGCTGGCTGTCGCAGCCGGAGAACCGCAAGAAGGTGGACGCTCTATACAAGAAGACCCAGTGGAAGCTCACCGGCCTGCCCCACGAGCGGCGGGTGAGACACATCCTGTTGAAGGTGGGGGCCACTGCCACGGAGGCCGAGAGGAAGCTGGCTCTGACCAAGCTCACCAAGCTCCGGGTCAGCCTCCAAAAAGCTCCCACCGACTTCGCCAAGATGGCGCAGATGCTCTCTCAGGATGGGGCCACCAAGGAGAGCGGTGGGGACCTGGGCTGGCGGGAGAAGTCCAAGCTCGGCTTCGGCAAGAAGTTTGCCGATGCGGTGTTCGCCCTCAAGCCCATGACCGTCTCCAAGGTGCTCGAGACCGACACTGGTTACCACCTCGTGATGGTGGAGGGGGATCGCAAGGGAGACGTGAAGCTGCCCCAGGCTCGTGTCTGGCTGGCGGAGCAGATGCTCCTGGAGACCACCGCGCGAAGCAGAGCCATGAAGCTGGCCAGGCTGGCCTTGGGGAGGCTCCAGATGGGCCAGCCCATGTCCAAGGTGTTCCCACCCGCCGAGGAGGAGACACCCCCTGAGGATGGCGATGGGGGTGAGAAGGAGGAGAAGGCCGAGCCCAAGGCCGTGGCCAAGCGGTGGCACCCGCTGCTCCCCTCGGTGGAGGTGGCCGAGGTGAAGCGCACCGACACCGCCATAGGAAAGATTGGCAAGATCAAGGGGCTAGTGCAGAAGGTCTGGGGGCTTACCGAGGCCGATCCGGTGCTGCCGGAGGTGCTCACCATCCCTGGCGTGGGCACTGGCCTGGGCTCGCTGGTGCTGGTGCGTCTGAAGTCCAAGACCGTTCCCGACGACAAGGAGTTTCAGGCTGCCAAGGAGGCCATCCTCCTGGAGCTGCTGGAGGTCAAGAAGGACGACGCCGTCAAGCGCTGGGTCTACGCTCGCTGCGAGGCGCTGCGCACCGCCGGCAAGATCAAGCTCGAGGGTCACGTGACCAACATCGAGTACTACGTGGGCAAGGGCGAAACCAGGAAGAAGCAGATCTTCAAGTACGTTCCCTGCCAGCGGCTACAGCGTTTCGGCCGCGCTCCCGGCGAGCCCAGCTTCGGGTTCTAGCGAGGTCGGACCTCTCTGGACGCAGGCCAGGCAGGTGGGCGATCCCGGGGCTACCGACCGCCTACCGCTTCTTCTTGCCCAGGAGCCTGCGGAACCAGGACGTGCCCCGGTAGACCCTGGAGGCGATGTCCAGGATCTCCTCCGGGGTGAGCCCGGTGCCACCGGCCCTTGGGGAGCCGCCTATATCCGCGGCCCCGCCCCAGAGGTTGGCGCCAGAGTCGGACTGGGATGTGGCCTCGGGGTCCCGGGCGTTGAGGGCCTGGTACAGGGCGACCAGGTCTCGAGAGAGGAAGGAGTCCACCTGCTTTAGGGTGAAGCGCCCCTCCCCCGTCTGGAGGATGATCACCCCAAGGGCCTTGCCGAACAGCTCTCGCAGGCGTGCCTCCACCTCGTAGATTCCGCCAGCCGAGCGGCAGAGCACGAGCTGCTTGTCGCCCTGGATGTCCCTTGTGGAGATGATCTCCACCTGGGCGCGCTCCCGCAGCATCCCGGCCTCTGCCAACAGGCCGTCTATTGCCGCCAGCCTGTCGCAGGCGTGGGCCACCATGTCCAGGTTGGACCAGGTGCCGGCGGCCCTGTGCTCCCGCTCGGGGATCATGAGGCTGTCGAGCCTGTCTTTTTGGAGCTCGTACTCCTCCTCGCTCAGGCCGGTGAGGGGGGCGTACTCCAGGCCGTGGGAGTCGATGACCCCCTCGACGTTCAGCAGGGGCATGACCCCCCGCAGCAGGGTGGCCGAGTCGGCCAGCACATCCTGGTGGTTCATGAAAAGCCAGGCGGCCAGCAGGGCGTCCAGGTCGGGCTGGTTCACCAGCAGGCGCCACTCCCCCTCGCCCACGGGCAGCCCCTTGAGGAGCATCACCGCTGCCTGCTGGCAGGTGGCCAGGGTGAAGGGACGCACGCAGCCCTCGTGGTGGTCCAGCGAGTACTGCCAGCGCTCGTTGTCCAGGAAGGGGGCGCCCCCAAAGGCGCCGTCCAGGAAGATGGTCTGCTCTGGATAGCTCCTGCGCTCCTCCTCGGTGACCGTGACACCGGGCTGGATGTGGAGCTGAATGTTTCGGGAGTCGTCGGCCACGATGAAGCGCACGTCCTCCCGGTCGACCACGCGGTAGCGGCTGAGCACCACGGTGCCCATCTCCGCGGTCGTGGTGGGCGCATCGGGGAGCGCTCTGGGAGGTGTGGGATCGCGCTGCTCGGCGCCGTTGGGTTGGGGCTCGTCGACCATGGTGTCCGATTATACCGATTAGAGCTACTGTGGATAGCCGAGATTGGACCCGAGCGCCATAGTCTGGCGCCAGAAAAAAAAGCCTGGCCCCGGCGGGGTCGCCCTGGCGCCGGAGCCAGGGCCATGGGTGCTGGGCCGGGGCGACGATAACATACTTGAATAGACGGACATTTTACCGTCTGGTCAGGCGTTGATCCATCAGCGATTCCGGGTCCACGTTCCCCAGGGAGGCGAGCAGGGACTGGCGAGCGCGGGGGTGATCCGCGGTCAGCTCCAGGAGCCAGTGCTTGATGGCCTTGCGCTCCGAGTCCATGCTCACGTCGCAGAGGGGGCATGCGGTGTCCACCGGTCGGAGCCCTCGAGCCCTGGCGTAGGCCGCCACATCTGCCTCGAAGCAGCGCAGCATGGGACGGATAACCGTGGGAGCTGGCTTGCTGGGCTCCAGCCTGGGGGCCATGGCTCGGAGATGGCCACAAAAGAGCATGTTCAATAGGGCTGTCTCGATGGCGTCGTCGCCATGGTGGCCGAGGGCCAGGCGATTGTAGCCCAGCTCACTACAGACGCGGTACAGCACCCCCCGTCGGAGCCGGGAGCAGAGGGCGCAGGGGGCGGATCTCCAGCTCAGGTGGTTCATGGTGGTCAGGATGTCCGCTGTCACCAGGTAGGACCTCACCCCGCGGCTCGCGGCGAAGTCGGCAACCGCGGCGGCGTCGAAGCCCGCGAATCCCGGCTGCACCACCAGCGATGCCAGCTCGAAGCGCACCGGCGCCTTCGCGCGCAGGCGCAGGAGAACCTCCAGCAGGGTCAGGGAGTCCTTTCCGCCGGACAGGGCACAGAGCACCCGATCCCCCTCCCCGATGAGCTCGTGGTCGGCGATGAGCTTGCCCGCGCTCCGACAGAGCCTGGCCAGGCGCCGCCCGGCCTCGCTTCGGCTGGCCGGAGCCAGCCGGGGCCAGAGGGAGTCGTCCGCCTCGGCCACCAGGCGAGCGGGTGGGCGGGGGTGGCCGCGGGTCAATGTCTGCCTCTCGCGCAGCGGAAGCCGATGACCGGGTCCCAGGTGGCCGCGTACTGCCGGGTGGTGGGGCGGGTGAGCAGGGAGCCGGGAAGGCACTGGAAGGAGCAGCCCCGCACGGAGTGAGCCCTGCCGTGATGCGGCCCCTTGGGGTCGTGGTGGCGCCCGTGGCGGTAGCGGCGCAGCTCGTACCAGTCGGCCATCCACTCGCTGACATTTCCCACCAGGTCGTGCAGGCCGGCGCTGCCCCGATCTCCGGGGCTGGCTCCAGCGGGCCTGGTGCCCCCGGCGCCGCAGCCCAGCCTGAAGGGATGCCCAGGATCTGCAAGGGTGACCGCAGGGCAACCGGGCCCCGCGCCTCGGCGACCGCTGGCGCGCCTGCCCGTGCCGCGCCCAAGCGCGGCACGCTCCCACTCTGCCTCGGTGGGGAGCCGCGCCCTTGCCCAGGCGCAGTAGGCTGCCGCCTGGCTCCAGGTCACGCAGTTGACGGGGTGGTCGTCGTGGCCAGGCCGGCCCCAGTTGCACCGCCTCCTGGTGGGTCTGCCAGCCACAAAGGCCACGGGGGCGGTGCAGCCCTTTGCCTTCACGCAGGCGCCGTAGCTCCTCACCGTGACCTCGCGCGCTTGGAGGGAGAAGGCCGAGAGGCAGACCTCGTGTCGAGGACGCTCGTCCGAGTAGCCGTGGGCAGATCCCATGGGCCCACAGCTCGCCTCAAAAGTGATCCAGGGGCCAGAGGACGTGCGGGGGCGGGAGCCCGGGAGGTCATCCCTCGCCGAGGAGGAGCTCCTCCCTGGGCTGGGTGTCGGGCCGGGCGCGGCGCGACTGGCGGCCGTGGCCGGCGCGACGCCTCCCCGGGTAGGTCCCATCAGGGTCGCCACCAGGGCGACCATCAGCGTCACCACGAGAGCTGCTGCCCTGCTCCAGGCCGTGGCGGAGCGAGCAGGGCGGACAGGCCCGCGCTGCGAGGTGTCATGGCCCTTTGATAAAAAAGCGAGCATTGTTTCCCTGGAACCGGGGCCCTGCGGCTGCCCACAGAGCCAATATCATCGTATCCTGAGGGTCGCAAGCGTGTTCTCGGTACCCGCGGGTAGCTCGTGCGCCAGCGCGGCAGACCACCGGGTGAGTTGACGCATGATGTAATAACCGTATAGTATCTAACAGAAGATGGATCTCCTGGCGAAGCTAATCCAAGAGGCTGACAGGTCCTCCCAGCGTCACTTCGTGGACAGACACCTGGGAGTCTACCTGCTGTGCAGGATCCCAGACGTGGCCAGCCTCGCCTTTGCCACCCGGGTGGGCTCACCCTCCAGCCAGGATCTTATCAGCGCCATCAGAGGTGGCGGCAAGAGTCGGTCCGACGGCCGTCACCTGTTCAGAGTGGAGAAGTCCGATCGCAACACCTGGAGGAGCCGAATCAGCGTGGGCCGCGCCCAGAACAACGACATCGTGCTTCGCCACGACAGCGTCTCCAAGCTGCACGCACACTTCCTCGTCTGGGTGGGTGAGCGAGGTGGCCAGCAGGTGGAGGAGCTCCTGCTTTGCGACGTTGGTTCGGCGAATGGAACCGGGATCAACGGCAACGCTCTGCCCGAGGGCGAGGACAACGCTCGCCCGGTGAGCGTGGGCGACCGCATCCTTTTCGGGGAGGTGGAGTGCGACCTGCTGGACGCCGCGGCGCTCCACGGCAAGCTCCGCAGCGTGGCAAGAGACAGGGACTTCTGAGAGGGGACCATCCCGGGCCGCTTCGAGCCGCGCGGGGTGCCGCGCGGTCGTGCCTTCGGGATCTATCGTTTTCTCATGGGCTCGGCTGTGCTAGGCTCGTCTCGCTTGAGTGATACGAGCCCCATGGGCGTCTTGGCCGGGCATGGCCGCAGCCAAAAAGAGAGGGTGAAGATGCGTCGTTTTCTAACCATTTTACTGATCGGTGGGGCGCTGGTCTGGGTGGGTTGTGGTGGCGACAACATCGGGATCGCCTGCATGGATCCCGACGGGGACGGCTACGGGGACGGCTCGGGCTGCCTGGGGGCAGAGTGCTCCGAGGCCAGCAACCTCTGCTGGGAAGGGAGCTGCTGCGACCAGATCGACTGCCTGGACGCGGACCACGACGGCTACGGCGATGGGGTGGACTGCCGCGGGCCAGACTGCGACGACCTGGATCCCGAGTGCTTCGAAGGGGCCTGCTGCGGCTCCGTGGTCTGCACCGACATGGACGGGGACGGCTACGGCGTGGGCGCGGACTGCCTGGGCTCGGACTGCGACGACGCCAATGACCAGTGCTGGGCAACCGGGGACACGTGCTGCGGCACCGTGGACTGCATCGACGGGGACGGAGATGGCTATGGCGACGGCGCTGGTTGCCTGGGCGAAGACTGCAACGACGAGGACGGCCAGTGCTGGACCCTTGGCGACGCCTGCTGTCAGGTGGGGAGCTGCCTGGACGAGGATGGGGACGGCTACGGCTTTGGCTCTGCCTGCCTGGGGGGTGACTGCAACGACAGCGACGGCTCCTGCTGGGAGTTTGGCGACGCCTGCTGTCTTGCTGACTGCGTCGACATGGACGGGGACGGCTACGGCCAGGGCGCTGGCTGTCTGGGATTTGACTGCAACGACAACGACGTGAGCTGCTGGGCCGGGCCCTGCTGCGCCAACCAGTGCATCGACCAGGACGGGGACGGCTACGGCCAGGGCCAGGCGTGCCTTGGCCCGGACTGCAACGACAACGACGTGAGCTGCTGGGTGGGCCCCTGCTGCAACCAGCCTGGGT
>JAJRWW010000049.1 GCA_024276595.1 Myxococcota bacterium | reverse complement strand
GGGGACCCCCGCCTACATGGCACCGGAGCAGTGGCGCCAGCACCAGTGTGCCCCGGCCACGGACGTGTGGGCCCTGGGAGTGATCCTGTTCGAGATGCTCGCGGGGAGGCGCCCCTTCCTCGAAGAGAACCCCCTCATGCTATGCCTCAGGATCTGCGACGACGAGCCGGCTCCGGACATCGAGCAGCTCCGCGAGATCCCTGGCAGAGTGGCGGACCTCGTGGCCGGCTGTCTCGAGAAGAAGGCAGCGGATCGGCCCTCAACCGGCGTGGTCGTGGCAGCGCTGGAGGAGCTGGTTCGTGGTGACCGAGGCGCCCCTCGGGAGGCGGAGAGCCCCTTTCGCGGGCTGCTCCCCTTTGGCGAGCGGCACGCGGACCTGTTCTTCGGCAGGGACTCGGAGCTGGACGCGCTCGTGGAGCGCCTCCGCTCCGAGCCGGTGCTGGCCGTGGTGGGGCCCTCAGGAGCTGGAAAGAGCTCCCTGGTGAAGGCCGGAGTTGTGCCACGCCTTCGAGATCAGGGGCGGCTGGTCGTGGTTGCCTTCAGACCGGGCGGTGAGCCCTTCTCGGTGCTGGCTGCCAGGCTCATCGCCGGGGGCGCCCAGCGGTCGGAGCAGGCCTTTCCCAGCCCCCGCTCCAGCGGAGATCGCATCCCTGTCGTGCCCGAGCCGTCGATGGAGATAGCAACTGCTCGCCTCGGAGGGGAGGCTCGACGGCTCGCCGATTCCCTGCTGGACGCACCCCACACGCTCAATCTTCAGCTTCACCGGCTCGCGGAGAGGACCGGCTCACGGGTGCTGCTGTACGTGGACCAGCTAGAGGAGCTGTACACCCTCGTCAGACAGGAGCGTGTCCGGCACCGCTTCATGGAGGCGCTGAGCACTGCGGCAGACGATCCGTTGGAGCCAGTTCGTGTCATCGTCTCACTCCGCGACGACTTCCTCGGGCGGCTCGCTGACAGCACCGCCGCCAGGGATGCGCTGAGCCGCGTGGCGGTGGTTCGCAGCCCGGAACCAGAGCGGCTCGTGGAGATCCTGACCCGACCCCTGGAGGCGGTGGGCTACCGCTACGAGGAGCCTTCGCTGGTGCAGGAGATGCTGCACGCCGTGCGCGGAGAGCCCGCCTGCCTGCCCCTGCTGCAGTTCACCTGCCACGCCCTGTGGTCCCAGCGAGACCGCGCAAGACAGACCATCACACGCCAGGCCTACGAGACCATCGGCGGCGTGGAGGGCGCCCTGGCCCGACACGCGGACGGCGTACTGGATGGGCTTCCCCCTGATCAGTTGAAGATGGCGCGAAAGCTGCTGCTGCGCCTTGTCACCGCCGAGTCCACCCGGAAGGTCCTCCTCCTGTCCGAGCTGCTGGAGGGGCTGGGAGAGGCGGCCAGGGAGGTGGTGGACCGCCTGGTGGCGGAGCGGCTGCTTTCGGTGCGCCGCTCCAAGGGCCCCGACGGTGGAGTCGCGGAGCTGGAGCTGGTGCACGAGTCGCTCATCTGCTCCTGGGCCCGGCTGGCCCGGTGGCTGGAGGCCAGCCGGGATGACCGGGCTTTCCTGGAGCAGCTCCAGCAGGCCGCAGAGCTCTGGGAGAAGCGTGGGCGCAGGACCGAGGAGGTGTGGGATGGCGCCGCCCTGGAGGAGTCCCGTCAGGCCCTGGCACGGGGCGACGCGGAGGTCCCGTCGCGGGTGCGCGCCTTCCTGCGGGCCAGCGAGCTGGAGGCCACCCGAGTCAGACGGAGGAACCGGGCCCTCAAGGTGGGTGGGATGCTTGCCCTGGCCCTCGTCGCCGCGGTGTCGGTTGTGGTCTCTTTGGTGATCTATCGCCAGAGCGGCGAGGTGCGTCGTCAGCGGGACCAGGCCCAGCGGGCCCACCGCAGGGCGGAGCAGAAGCGTGCGGAGTCGGAGCGGGAGAGCGCCAGGGCCTCCTGGCTCCGGCAGGATCTCCTGGAGGCTCGGGCAAAGCTGCGCAGCTCCCTGGAGCGCATGGATCACCCCCTGGCCAGAGCCCTCTGGGACCGTCTCGGCAGAGAGCCTCTCCAGTGGAAGGTGGAGATCGGCTCCTATCTGAACCAGGCCCTATTCGCGCCGGATGGGAGCTACCTTGCCGTGGCGTCGGCGGATCGCTCGGTCTACCTGGTGGACTCCACCACCGGAGCAGTCAGGGTGCTGCGAGGCCAGTCCAGCCGCGTGTACGGGCTGGCCTTTGCTCCCCATGGAGAGCGCCTGGCCGCGGTCACCGCCGGGGGGCGGATCTGGCTGTGGGACCCGCTCCACGCCCGGCTCATTCGTAGCTTCAAGGCCCACGCTGGGTCCATCTGGGGTGTGAGCTACAGCCCGGATGGGAGGTACCTGGCCAGCGGAGGCAAGGATCGAGTGGTGCGGGTATTCGACGCCCACACGGGCCGCCTGCTGCGCGCCATGAGTGGTCACCAGGGGGTGGTCACACGCCTGGCCTTTGGCAGCCACGGTCGGCTCCTGGCCTCGGCCAGCCACGACGGTACCGTTCGGCTGTGGGATGTGGCCACCGGGAGGACAGTGCGGGTGCTGGACGAGCGAGGGGTGTGGGTGTCGGATGTGGCCTTGAGCCCGGACGGCAGGATGGTGGCATTGGCTCGCAAGGACGGTGTGATCGCCATTCGCGGCGTGGCCACTGGCAAGCTCCTGCGCCGGCTATTTGGACATTCCGGGAGGATCAACGCTGTGTCCTTCTCCCACGATGGTCGTCTGCTGGCCTCCGGGGCGGTGGACGGGACCGTTCGCCTGTGGGACGTAGGCACCGGTCATCTTCGGGGAGCCTTGCGTGGTCACCGGGCGTCCATCTGGAGCGTGGACTTCTCTCCGAATGACCGGTGGCTGGTCTCGGCGGGCACGGACAAGACCGTTCGCCTGTGGAGCGTGTCGGTGGGGATGGTGGCGTCCGCCTCGGGGGGGCACAGCGCCGCCGCCGTGGCCGTGGATTTCTCCCCAACGGGTGAGCTCATCGCCACCGGCTCCTACGACGACACGGTGCGCCTGTGGGATGTGGTCACCGGCCGGGTGAGGCTCGTGCTGCGCGGTCACCGGGCAGACGTCACCGGCGTGGCCTTCTCGCCAGATGGCAGGAAGGTGGCATCGGTGTCCAAGGACCGCACGGTGCGCCTGTGGGACGTGCGCACGGGCGCCCTGCTCAAGAGGTTCGACATCTCGTCCACCAGCGGCCACCTGCTGTTGTTCGAGCCGGACGGGAGGCGTCTGGCGCTCACGGCCAACGAGCAGGACGTGCTCTTGCTGGATGTGGCCACCGGCAGGGTCGTTCGCACCCTCGATGGCCATGGCACGGCCGTGTGGGGCCTGGCCTTCTCCAGGGACGGCGCCCTGCTCGCCTCGGGCGAGTTCTCCGGAGAGGTGCGGGTCTGGGACACCAGCACCTGGCGCTTGCGCCACACGCTGGTGGGCCACAGCGGCAACGTGTGGGGCATGGCCTTTGGCCCGGATGGGCGAAAGCTATTTACTGGGAGCTGGGACCGGACGGTTCGTATCTGGACGCTGGCAACTGGAAAGGCGCGCCTGTTGAAGCTGCCGGCGCGGGTTGACCGCCTGGCTCTCTCCCCGGACGGGCGCTGGTTGGCGGTGCCCCTGCGGACGGGGAGGACCCTGCTTTGGGGCATCCGTTCCGATCGTCGGGTGTGGCTCGGGGGGCACGAGCGAGAGGTCAACGGCGCATCCTTCGGACCGCAGGGGAAGCTGCTCGCCACAGTGAGCGATGACGGGTCCTTGCGCCTGTGGGGGGTGCCGTCGGGGAGGGCGCTATGGCGGGCGCCGGCCCTCCTCTCCCACCCGGTCAGGTTGCTCACCCAAAGCGGCTGGTCGTGGCCTGGGTCTAGCTCCGCTGCCGCGGGGAAGGAGACTCGCTGGATGCGCCAGGTGCGAGACCATGCCAGGCTCGCGGCGGAGAGCCCCGATGGTCGTTTCGGCTGCCTGGTCACACAGGGCTCCAAGCTGGAGCGCTGGGAGCTCACCCCACTTGGGCGCGTCTTCCAGGTTCCAGCGGCAGGGGCGACCAGCCTGCTGGCGCTGCCCGGGGGCTGCGTGGTGCTCATGGGGGAGCAGGCGCGCCTGGTGGACTCGGGGGGGGGTGTTCGGGTCCTTGGCGAGGGGGTCAAGAGCATGAGCTGGGCCAAGGATGAGCTGCTCCTGGTGACCGCCAGGAGCCTGCTGCTGCTCGATGGTCACGGCCGGCTGTCGGGCCGGCGGAAGATCTCGCCCGGAGCCTGCGCGGTTGCGCGGATCAGGTCGGGCCACGCCCTCCTCTATTCGGACGGAAGCGCCGAGATCCTGGACCGGGAGGGGAGCGCGTCGGGGAAGTCCGCGTCAACAGCTCGCTCGGTGCGGCTGGAGCAGGCTCCATCCGGAAAGGTCACAAGTGCCCAGGAGGGCCCCGCGGGCTCTCTCGTGGTTGGCTTCGCCAGTGGCGCGGTGGGGCTCTGGAACCTCCCTGGGGGGCGGCTCATGCGCCTGGAGCATCTCCACGGCCCGGTCACTCACCTGCTCCTTGCGGGGCGGAAGCTCTTCGTGGCAACCGAGCTCGGGGACCACATGACCCTTGACCTGGGGCTCTACTATGAGCCCTACTGCGAGGTCCTGCGGCGGCTCTGGGAGCGAGTTCCCGTCACCTGGGACAACGGCGTGGTGGTGCGAGCCTCGCTGCCTGCGGGGCACAGGTGCAACCATCCAGCAGCCAAGGCTCTTGGCACGAAGGGAGAGCAATGACACCCGCCAGCACAGCCCTTCACGAAGATGAGGCCCAGCATGCCCTTCTGTTGGCCGAGGTGCCGCAGGGTGTTGCGGTAGTGCTCGTCCAGACGGGCGCCCTCCATGTCCGGCTTGGACAGATCTCTCCAGCGGTAGCGCTCGGGCACCGGGTGCTCTCCGCCCATCATGGCCACGCGCTCGTCGGCCATCTTGAGGAAGAGGAGGAAGGTGAGCTGCTCCAGGTAGTCCTGGTAGGAGAGCCCGTCGTCGCGCAGGACGTCGCAGTAGGACCAGAGCTTCTTGACCAGGCGGTCGGTGTCGTGGGTCATGCAGGCTGCTCCTCTGCGAGGCCTTCCAGGGTCTCGAGCCAGCGGTGAAAGCGTGGGCAGCGCGCGCGCAGGGCGTCGAGGCCGGTGTCCTCGATGGCCATGGGGCCGTGCAGGGCCT
>JAJRWW010000536.1 GCA_024276595.1 Myxococcota bacterium | reverse complement strand
GTGGTGGAGTACTCCTTGGGGATGTTGATCACCAGGTCCACCAGGCCCGCTCGCAAGGTCTCCAGCACCGTTGGGGACCCGCCCTCCGAGAGCTTGCGCACCGCGGTGATCCGGTGGCCCAGGGCGACGAAGTGCTGGGCCGTGCCTCGGGTCCCATAGAGAGCCAAGCCCATGGAGGCCAGCCTCTGCACCGCGTTCTCCAGCTCCTCCTTTTGGGGGCCGATGGAGAGGAGCACACCCTTTTGTGGACGGCTAAAGCCCGTGGCCTCCAGGGACTTGAGCAGCGCCTCGTGCAGGTCCTCGCCGAAGCAGGCCACCTCCCCGGTGGAGGCCATCTCCACCCCGAGGGTGGGGTCCGCCCCTGTGAGCCGGGAGAAGGAGAACTGTGGCGCCTTCACCACCACGTAGTCCATGTCCAGGGTGCGGTTCTCCACATCCTCCGGAGCATGGCCGAGCATGACCTGGGTGGCCAGGTGGATGAAGTTCTGCTTGCTGGCCTTGGACACGAAGGGCGCCGACCTGGAGGCGCGCAGGTTGCACTCGATGATCTTGATACGGTTGTTCTTCGCCAGGAACTGGATGTTGAAGGGGCCGGTGATGTTCAGGGCACGGGCCAGCTCCCGCGCGGCCTGCTTGATGCGGCGCACGGTCTCCAGGTAGAGCTTCTGAGGGGGGATGACCAGGGTGGCGTCCCCAGAGTGCACTCCAGCGTTCTCGATGTGCTCGGCGATGGCCCAGACCACCAGCTCGCCGTCCCTTGCCACCGCGTCGATCTCGATCTCCTTGGAGCCGGTCTCAAAGCGGCTGATGACCACCGGGTAGTCGGGGGAGACCAGGGCCGCCCTGCGGAGGAAGTTCTCCAGCCGATGGCGATCATGCACGACGCGCATGGCCGCCCCCGAGAGCACGTAGCTGGGCCGAACGAGCACAGGGAAGCCCAGGCGCGCCTCCACCTCGCCCAGGTCCTGCTCACCCGTGTACTCCATCCAGGCGGGCTGGTCCAGGCTCGCCTCGTCGCAGAGGGAGGAGAACTTGTGCCTGTCCTCCGCCCGGTCGATGGACTCGGCCGAGGTGCCCAGGATGCGCACCCCAGCGGCAGCGAGCCCCATGGCGAGGTTGTTGGAAACCTGACCGCCCACGGAGACGATCACGCCCACAACCTGCTCCAGCTCCACGGTGGCGAGGACCGTCTCCAGGGTTATCTCGTCGAAGATGAGCCGGTCGCACACGTCGAAGTCGGTGGAGACCGTCTCCGGGTTGTGGTTGATCAGGATGGTCTCGTACCCCAGCTCTCTGCAGGCCCGCACGGCGTTCACGCAGCACCAGTCAAACTCCACGGAGCTGCCGATGCGGTAGACCCCCGAGCCCAGCACCAGGACCCTGGGCTTCTCCCCGCAGATGGCCTCGTCTTCGGTGCCGTCATAGCTCAGATAGAGGTAGTTGGTGCGCGCGGGGTACTCTGCCGCGAGGGTGTCGATCTGCCGCCGCAGGGGGAGGATCCCGTGCTCGGCGCGGAGCTGCCGCACGTCCACCTCAGCGCGCCCCGCGAGCCTGGCGATCTGCACGTCTGCGAAGCCCTCCTTCTTCAGCTCGCGCAGCAGGCCTGCCGGGAGGGGCCAGGTCTGTTGAGCAATCTCCTGCTCCCGGCGAATCACCCTTTGGAGCTGGTGCAGAAACCACGGGTCGATGCGGGACCACTCGTGGATCCTTTCCGGGCTCACTCCCCGGCGCATGGCCTGGGCCATGGCGAAGATCCTGTAGGGGTTCGGCGTGCGGATGGCCCCCTCCACGTCCTCCACGGCCATGGTCTCACCCTCCAGGCCGCCCACCCCCACCTGGAGCATACGCAGGGCCTTTTGGAGGGCCTCCAGGAAGTCCCGGCCGATGGCCATGACCTCACCGACGGACTTCATCGCAGAGCCAATGGTGGTCTTCACCTGGCTGAACTTCTCCAGGTCCCAGCGGGGCACCTTGACCACGCAGTAGTCCAGGGCCGGCTCGAAGAAGGCCCTGGTGGAGCCGGTGACGGCGTTGGGGAGGTCCATGAGGCTCTCGCCCAGGGCCAGGCGAGTGGCCACGTAGGCCAGCGGGTAGCCAGTCGCCTTGGAGGCCAGGGCCGAGGAGCGGGAGAGGCGCGCGTTCACCTCGATGACCCGGTAGGTCTCACTCTCGGGGTCCAGGGCGTACTGGATGTTGCACTCGCCCACGATGCCCAGGTGCCTGATGGTCCGGAGGGCCACCTCCCGCAGCATGTGGTACTCCGCGTTGTTGAGGGTCTGGGAGGGGGCGACCACGATGGACTCCCCCGTGTGGACGCCCATGGGGTCGAGGTTCTCCATGTTGCACACGGTGACGCAGTTGCCCGCCCGGTCTGCCACCACCTCGTACTCGATCTCCTTCCATCCCTCCAGGCTCTCCTCCACGAGCACCTGGGACACCTGGGAGAAGATGGTCTGGAGAACCTCCTCGAGCTGCACCTCGTCCGAGACTATCTTGGAGCCCTGTCCCCCCAGGGCGAAGGCCCCCCGCAGCATGACGGGGAAGCCGATGGCCCCTGCGGCGCTCCTGACCTCATCGGCGGTCTTGCAGGCCTCCGACCTCGCCGTGTGGACGCCGATCTCTGCGAGCCTCTCGACGAAGAGGGCCCGGTCCTCGGTGTCGCGGATCGTCTCGATGGGGGTGCCCAAGACCCGCACCTCGTATCGATCCAGGACGCCGCTGTCGGCCAGAGCCAGGCCGCAGTTGAGGGCTGTCTGGCCCCCGAAGGAGAGCAGAACGGCGTCCGGGTGCTCCCTGGCGATGACCTGCTCCACGTAGCCCGGTGTCACCGGTAGGAAGTAGACTTCGTCCGCCAGGTGCTCCGAGGTCTGGATCGTGGCGATGTTCGGGTTCACGAGCACCACCGGAATGCCCAGCTCCTTCAGGGCCTTGATGGCCTGGGAGCCGGAGTAGTCGAACTCGCCCGCTTCGCCAATCTTGAGGGCTCCGCTGCCGAGCAGGAGCACCTTGCGGGGGCGGGAGGCCTGGCCGGGGAAGCTGATCATGGGTCATGCCTCGTGCAGTATCTGGACAAGCTCATCGAAGAGCACCCCGGTCTCCACCGGTCCCGGGTAGGCCTCGGGATGGAACTGGACGCTCATCCATGGCTTGCGGCTGTGCCGGATGCCCTCGTTGGTCCCGTCGTTGACGTTCACGAACCACTCGTAGAAGCCCTCGGGGAGCCGGGCCGAGTCCAGGGCGAAGCCGTGGTTTTGGCTCGTGATGTACCCCCTCCCGGTGAGGCGGTCGGCCACGGGCTGGTTCTGGCTCCTGTGGCCATAGGGCAGGCGGTAGGTGCGGCCGCCGGCCGCGAGGCCGAGGACCTGGTGACCCAGGCATATGCCGAACACCGTCTTGCCCTTGCTCAGGTACCTCCCCACCCGGTCCACCAGGGAGGAGAGATCTGCCGGGTCTCCGGGTCCGTTGGAGAGAAACAGCCCATGGGCGCCCAGGTCGTCGGCGACAAAGTCGTGGGCGTGGTGAACCCGGGTGACGTTCACTCCCCGCCCGAGGAGACTGCGCAGGATGTTGTGCTTGGCGCCGCAGTCCACCAGGAGCAACCGGGGCCCGCCGGCGGTGGCGTCGAAGCGGTCCACGCCCGGACGGGAGACCTGGTCCACCAGACTCCTCGGGTCGTGGGTGTCTGCTCCCAGGCTGTCGTCCTCTGTGACCGGGCAGAGCTTTCCGCGCATGGTGCCCCACTCCCGGAGCCTGCGGGTGAGGCCCCTCGTGTCCACCCCCCACAGGCCACAAAGCCCGGACTGCTCCATCCAGCTCCCCAGGGAGCGCTCGGCCGCGTGGTGGGAGTAGCGGTCCTCATAGCGGCTCACAACCAGCCCGAGGGGCTGTGTCCCGGTAGACTCGAAAGGGTGGGGGAGACCGGTGTGCAAGAGCTCCCTCGGCACGCCGTAGTTGCCGATGAGGGGGTAGGTCAGCACCAGGATCTGGCCCCGATAGGAGGGGTCCGAGAGGGCCTCCACGTAGCCGGTCATGCCGGTGTTGAACACCACCTCGCCGCAGACGGGCCTGTGCGCTCCGAAGCGCAGGCCCGAAAAAACCGTGCCGTCTTCCAGTACGAGCTTCCAGTGAGAGTCCATGGCGCCGCCACTTTAGGCGAGGAGCCGAGGATGTTCAACCGGGGCCGATTCCCGAAAAATCCCCACCGCCAAATCCCCACCGCCAAGGTTTGTTTCGAAACTTTGCATGGGTTAGGGTGTCACACCCGACCGGCCAGGAGGAGTCATGCGGAGAGCGATTGAGCCAGGATGTTGCACGATGGTGTTTGGGCGCTTGTTGCTTGGGCTGACCGGCGCTCTGCTGGCCTTGGCGGGGGTGTTGACCTGCCGGCCCTCTGCCGGGCCCAGGTCTGCATTTCCCGAGGAGTTTCCCGTGCCGGCGCGATCCGCGCGGGCTCTGGGGGTGGCCTCCCTGGCCGCCGTCTGGACACCCAAGAGGCCGAAGCCGGAGCCGCTGGCCGTGGTCTTTCACTCCCCAAGGGGGCGCGTGGAGGGCACCGTGGCGATTCTGGTCACCTTCAACCAGCCCATGGTGCGCCTGGGAAGGGCGAAGAGCTGGTCCGAGGACCCCGGCAGGTACCCCATCAGGGTAGATCCCCCAGTGC
>JAJRWW010000535.1 GCA_024276595.1 Myxococcota bacterium | reverse complement strand
CCGGAGGTTGTTGATGGCGCGTCTCGATCTGGCCCCGGAGGAGCTGGACTCCATGATCCGCCTGGTGAGCAGCCGGCTCGACATCTCCATCCGAGCCCACCTGGGTACTGGCGAGGAGCCGGGCTGAGCCCGGTCCTGGTGCCAGGCCACTCGGTGCAGCGCCCGCGCTACTGTGTGGGGGCTTCCGCGGCCGAGGTCGATGGATGGGTATCTTTCGTGGCCTGGGCCTGGATCGCGGTGATGGCCACGGTGTTGACTATGTCGGGCACTGTGCAGCCCCTGCTGAGATCGTTGACGGGTCTGTTCAGGCCCTGGAGCACGGGTCCCACTGCCACGGCGCCCGAGGAGCGTTGCACGGCCTTGTAGGTGTTGTTGCCGGTGTTCAGATCCGGGAAGACAAGCACCGTGGCTCGCCCGGCCACCTTGCTCTCGGGCATCTTCTTGGCGGCAACGCCCGGGTCCACCGCGGCGTCGTACTGGATGGGGCCCTCTATGAGCAGGTCCGGCCAGGTGTCTGCGGCTCGCTCCTGCGCCAGCCTGGTGGCCTCGCGGACCTTGTCCACATCCTCACCCTTTCCAGACTCTCCAGATGAGTAGGAGAGCAGGGCCACCCGAGGCTCCACCCCGAAGGTGTCGGCCGTGCGGGCAGAGGAGAGGGCGATCTCCGCGAGCTGCGAGGCGTCGGGGTCCGGGTTGATGGCGCAGTCGCCGTACACGAGCACCCGGTCTGCCAGACACATGAAGAACACCGAGGAGACGAGCTTGGCGCAGGGGTGGGTCTTGATGATCTCAAAGCCTGGCCTGATGGTGGCCGCCGTGGTGTGCATGGCCCCGGAGACCATGCCGTCGGCGCGCCCCTCGTGCACCATCATGGTGGCGAAGTAGTTCACGTCGCTCATGGCGTCCCTGGCATTCTCCAGGGTGATCCCCTTGTGTTTGCGCAGGGCCAAGAACTTCCGGGCGAAGGCCTCCAGGAGCTCGGGATCTGCGGGGTTGACCAGCTCGGCTCGCTCCAGGTTCAGGCCGAGGCGTGCGGCGTGCTCCTGGATCTGCTCCGGGTCGCCCAGCAGGACCAGGCTGGCCACCTCCCGGCGAAGGAGCACCTCGGTGGCCCTGAGGATACGTTCGTCCTCCCCCTCGGGGAGGACTATGGTCTGGCAGTCGCTCCTGGCACGTCGGATGAGCTCGTACTCGAACATCTTTGGGGTGACCACGGTGGTCTCCGAGTCGATCACGGCCGCCTCGAGCTTCGGAATGTCCACCTCCTGCTCGAACAGGCCCACGGCGCGGGAGATCTTTCTTCGGTTGGTGGGAGATATCTTGGACTTGACGTTGCTGACGCTGCTGGCGGCCTCAAAGGTGAAGTCGTCCACCGAAAGGATCGGTAGCTGGATGTGCAGGCCCTCCACCAGCTTCCAGACAATCGGATCGGGCTCCAGCCCGGTGGAGAGAAGCAGCCCGGAGGGGTTCTTCATGGAGGCCGAGGTACAGGCCGCCATGCAGGAGATGATCACGTCTGCTCGGTCGCCGGGCACTATCACCAGGGTCCCTTCCTCCAGGCGGTCCAGGAAGTTTACGAGCTGCATGGCCGCCACGGCGAAGCCGTTGATGTGACGGTCCAGCTCGCCCTCGCCGCGCAGCACCCTGGCTCCCAGCACGCGCGCAACCTCCCGGATGGTGGGCGCACCGAGAGTCTTGTCCTCCGGGATTGTGTACAGGAGCTGCGACCTGGCCACGTCCATGCCGCGTAGCTTGGCCAGCAGCTCCCAGCGATCCTTCTCGGCCACTCGGTTGACAATGGTCGCGATGACGTGGCAGCCCTTCTCGTCCAGGGAGTCCAGGGCCAGCTTCGTGGCGTTTAGCGTCTCCTCCACGCTGCGGTCCCCTGCCCGGGCTGTGAGCAGCACGGGGCTGCCCAGGTTGCGAGCCACCTCAGCGTTGATGTCGAACTCGAAGGAGTTGGAGGCTGACTCGAAGTCGGTGCCCTCGCAGAGCACGAAGTCGTGTGTTTCGGCGAGGGCATGGAACTTGTTGAGGATTGTCTCGATGATCTCCGCCTCTCGGTTCTGAGATGAGAGGGAGACCGCCTCGGCCATGGTGAGGCCGAACATGGCGTCGTACTCCTCGTCGAGGTTGTAGTACCCCGAGATGAGCTGAATGTCTGGATCCTCCTCTGCGTGGTCATGGCGGGCGGTCACGATGGGCCGGAAGAAGCCCACGCGGGCGATCCTTCGCTTGAGCATCTCCATGAGGCCCAGGGAGATGGCGGACTTGCCGCTGCGGGCATCGGTGGAGGTGAGAAACAGGCTGTTGGACATGGCCTTCCTTCGGTGCGTCCGGGCACGTCCGGGCGAGTATAAGGGCTCGGTCCCGCAGCGCAAGCCCGTGGCCTGGGCGAACCATCCGGGCGAGCCATCCGGGCGAGCCATCCGGGCGAGCCATCCGGGCGAGCCATCCGGGCGAGCCATCCCCGGGGGGTGCTGTGGGACCTGGGGACCTGGAGCGGTAGGCTTGGCGGGCTACCCGCAGAGCCGCAGGGGAGCCCCGCGGGTCACCACGGCCCTGTGCCGCTCGTCGTATCTGGCCGAGACGCACTCCACCCGCCTCAGGCCCTTGGCGACCATGCGCCACCAGCCCCAGGAGACCTCCGCCTCTGAGCAGGCCAGGCAGGTCTCATCGGCGCCCGGGTAGTTGGCTCGGCTCTCCAGGTCCTCCATGTCGGCGGTTCGCTCCATGGGCTCCACCCCTGAGATCACGTAGATAATAACACCTGTTCGCATGTTCTTCTCCCTTTCCGGGTTGATGGGTCCTTGGGGTCTTCGGAGAAGACAGGGGAGTGACCAGCGGCGCGCTGACCTGGCGACGAAGGGGAGCTCCTCCGCGGCTGGAGCTGCCCCGGGGAGTCTGAGCTCAGGTGATCTGTGTGGGACGGAGCACGTCCCGGCGATGACAGACCTGGCATCCTGCGTACCGGTATCCCTGTCTGCGACCTGGCAGGTCTTCTGGCTCGAGGCTCGTCCTACTCTCCACGCCTTCCCAGACCGGGTGGTCTAGTGGCTCCTGTGGATTTCGTCACCTCTCACAGCGGCGCAACCGCTCCCGATTTTCACGGGATTCCCTATTAAGCGAGTCTGCGCCAGGTCGCCAATTGGTGTGTCGAAGGCGAGTATCGGCTCTGGGGCGCTCGAGGTCAAGGACACAATTGACTTGTTTGTTCTGGATCAGTCATCGTATGCTCTGCGCACCGGAGACATGTCCAATGAAGATCAAAGCTCTGAATCTACAACTGCTGCTGCTGTTGGCGCTCGGCTCCGCGTCCTGCGGGCGTCAGCAGTATGGCGAGCTCACCTGCGGGGACGGGGTCTGCCAGGCGCAGGAGAGCTGCGAGACCTGCCTGGAGGACTGCGGCCCGTGCCTGACGCACTGCGGCGACGAGATCTGCCAGCCGGCGTACAATGAGAGCTGCACGAGCTGTCCCGAGGACTGCGGCCGTTGCCAGACCGACTGTGGGGACGGGGTCTGTGGCGAGGACGAGAGCTGTGAGCTCTGTCCCACCGACTGCGGGCAATGTCCTTTCTGTGGCGACGGCACTTGCGCCGCGAACGAGGAGTGCGAGACCTGCCCTGACGACTGCGGCGACTGTCCGCTGGGCTGCGGCAACGGGGCCTGTGGCGAGGACGAGAACTGCGCCAACTGCCCCGTCGACTGCGGCGAGTGTCCCCCAGGATGCGGCGACGGCCTCTGCGGGGCTGACGAGTCCTGCTACGACTGCCCCCTCGACTGCGGCGACTGTCCTTCCTTCTGTGGCGACGGCTACTGCGACCACGACGAGACATGCCAGACCTGTGAAGAGGACTGTGGCGTCTGCCCACCCGGTTGCGGGGACGGGACCTGCGCCCCGCTGGATGGCGAGACCTGCGCCAACTGCCCCTACGACTGCACCTGCGGCACATCCAACTGCCAGGACGTTCTCACCTGCGCCTACGGGTGTAGCTGGGACGAGCCCTGCTTGAACGCCTGCGCGGAGGGCGGCTGCTATGAGGCCCAGAGCCAGGTGTCGGACCTGCTCATCTGCCTCCAGGGGAGCTGTCCCACGGAGTGCGTGGACCTGGCCAGCACAGCCTGTCTCACATGTGCCATGGGCGCCTGCAGCGGTGAGGCGCTCACCTGCTACAACGGCACCTGCGGGCCGACTCAATGTGGAGATGGCGTGTGTCAGCCCAACGAGGACTGCACCAACTGCCCCTCGGACTGTGGCCAGTGCCCGGACCAGTGCGGGGACGGGATCTGCCAGCTCATGGAGGACTGCAATAGCTGCGAGGCCGACTGCGGGCCCTGCTACTGGTGCGGCGACGGCTACTGCGACCCGGACGAGGCCTGTGACACCTGTCCTGACGACTGCGGCCAATGCCCCATCCTGTGCGGCGACTCCATCTGCGAGCAGCTCCTGGGAGAGTCCTGCGCCAACTGCCCCTCGGACTGCACCTGCGGAGGTGAGACCTGCGGTGCCATCCTGACCTGTATCACGGGCTGCACCGACATCATCTGCCCCAACACCTGCCTGGAGTCGGGCTGCTACTCGGCGCAGCAGCAGGCGCACGATGTGCTGGGATGCCTCATCTCCAACTGCCTCTTCTCCTGCATCAACCCCAGCGATCCGGCCTGCATGACCTGCCTCACGGACAACTGTGCCGGCGCGCTCGTGGCCTGCTACACGGGGAGCTGTCCCTAGCGAGGCTTTAGCCGGGAGCGAGGAGGTGCTGTGGTGTGGTGGTGTGCGTCCATGGTGTAGCAGCGGCGTGGGCTGCGGGCCTCGCTAGGCTGACCATAGAGGGGGACTCTGCGGTCCCCCTCCCCCCCAGGCCACTAACCGT
>JAJRWW010000534.1 GCA_024276595.1 Myxococcota bacterium | reverse complement strand
TACCTGCAGCTCCACGGGCGCGCCGGAGAACGCCAGCTCGAAGACCCCAGGCTGGGCCTCACCCACAACCTGGGCGGGCTCCCCTTCCAGAACGTCTGCTCCATCGCCATCGTGGGCAAGTGTCATGGCTAGATGGGCCCATTGGCGAGGACCGAGCAGGTGACCTTCGCGAGGACCACCAGCGTGGCCGAGGACTACCTGGCCATTGCGGAGAATCTCCACGAGCACCTGGAGATCCCCCGGATCCGCCGGATCTGGCTGCCCGAGGTGAGGGATGTCTCCGACAAGAGCGGCGAGTTTGGGGCGGTGGTCCTGGCCGACGGCAGCGTTGGCCTTTCGTACGTGCTGCTGGACGACACCCTCCCCCGGCTCCGGGATCTGCTGGAGCCGGGGGACTGGGTGGGCGCCGAGCCCATGGCCCTGGCCCAGCGCTTTGAGCGCTCCGACCCCGTGCAGCGGGTCCTTGGGCTGGCCGCGGCCAACGCCATGGGGCAGCACGCCATCAAGGCTCTCGAGATCCCGACGAGCTCCGCCACCAACTCCATCGCCTCCTTCCAGCTCACCGCTCGGGACCGGTGGGCATGGTGGGGTTCTTCCCTCCCCTGGTGGCCAAGCTCCGCTCCATGGGAGTCCACCTCACGGTTGTGGAGCTCAAGCCCTAGCTCCAGCAGCAGGGGGAGCGCTTCCAGGTCACCCTGGATCCCGCCGCCCTGCGTGGCTGTGGCAAGATCCTGTGCACCAGCACACTGCTTCTCAACGACTCCATCGACTCCATCCTCGACCACGCGGCCGACGCCCGGCAGATCGCTGTGCTGGGCCCTGGCGCGGGCTTTCTGCCAGATCCCCTGTTTGCCCGGGGGGTCACCACCGTCGGTGGCAACCAGGTGGTGGATGCCGACACCTTCATCGCCCGCTGCGAGGCGGGGAGCAAGTGGGGCGACTCCACCCGCAAGTACTGCTTCTTCCGCGACTCCTACCCGGGTTACAAGGCTCTGCTGAAGTGATAGGCTCCCCAGCCATGAAGGTAACGCCTCCGGCTCCATGGCGCCTGGGAGCAGGCGCCAGATCCCCTCGGGAGAGGCGCTCTCCCCGAGCAGCAGACGCACGGACACCCCTCGCCTTGGGGCTCGCCGCCGTCTTGGCGCTCCTGGGCCAGGGGTGCAGGCCGGAGGAGACCACAGGGTCTCGCCCCCAGGTCAGCCCCTCTGGTGGCGCCATGGGCTCCACGGTGACCACCGCGCACGGCTCCCAGAGCGGCTCCGCCTCTGCCAGCCCATCCCGCTCCGCCAGCTCCTCGGTTCAGCCGCCAGACTACTCCGCCCCACCAGCCACCCCCCCCTTTCCGAGCCACTCCCCTCGCCGCTCCCCCCCGGGAAGCCTCAAGGCTGCCCTCGCCGACCTGGACCGCGCCCTGGTTCTGCAAAGGCGCGTGGTGAAGCGGTGGCGCTCGCTGGGAACCCTGGCCGAGGCGCGCAGGAGACGGCGTGAGCTCATCAAGGCCGCCATTGAGATCTTGGATCTGACCATCGACTCCATGCAGAAGGCCGTTGCCCTCTCCCCGGCGGACCTGAAGGTCTTCCTGGCCAGGCAAGCGGCCCAGCGCAAGGAGACCCGCGGCCTGAGCAACCTCATCAAGGCCTCTCAGAAGAAGCTCCGAGCTCAGCCTGGTGGAGATCAGTTCTTCCGCGAGCTGAAGCAGGCCGCCACCCTCGCGGTGCGCGGCAGGGCCCGCAAGCTGGTCACCCTGGGCAAGCGGCTGCTCACCCGAAAGAGTGAGCTGAGCCCCTAGGCCCATTTGCGCCACCTGCTGGATGGGTGTCGCTTCCTCGCCCAGAATGTCTTACTGTTTTGCCATGTCCACAAACCTGGCACCCGGACTCGAGGCAATCCACTCCAGCATCTCCCCCTGGCCCCCCAGGCACCAGCGGGTAGCTCTCATGAGGGAGCTGGTGGGGGACGCGACCCCCGAAGCCCGCCCGCTGATCTCCGGCCTGCGGGAGCTCACCCACCACAGCTTCGACCGCTGGGTGATGCCCCTGGTCAACGCCCACTGGCCCGGGGTGCTGACCGAGCCCTTCGGGCTGAAGCTCCGGCTGGGTAGCTGCAACCTCTACGCCGCTGCCCCATACACGGTGCTCCTCTGTGCTCCGGATCGGCCCCTGTTCTTTCGGGTCCTCTCCGGCCTCGGCAACGGGCTCCCTCTCCCGGCGGCGACCCTGGCCAACCTGGCGGGCATGGCCACGAAGCTGCTGGCCTGGGCTCCCGGATACCAGCCCATCCACCGAAGGATCATCCTCATCGCCGCCTTCATCACCACCATCGATCACTGCTTCGATCACCTCATGACCGAGCCTCCCCCAGAGCGCGGCCGTCTCATCAAGCGCCTCATCGACGGCCACTGGAGACCCACCCGGCCCTGGCTGCGGCTTGCCCGAGCCCTTCGGGACGAGATGTGTCGGGACCTGGCCGTGCCCGAGCGCCAGCCCTTCGCAGACGCCATGCGAACGCTGCACCTCTGGGTGGACTCGGAGGTGGCATCCCTGGAGGGAGCAGAGGACCCCACCGGGCTGGGCCACCGCCTGGCCGGGGTTCAGGGAGCCATCGACGGGCTGCTTGTGCCGGTCAAGCGCTTCGCGGATCACCGGGCCCGAGCCTGGATGATCGATGTCTCCCTCTTCGTGCAGATGCTGGACGACTGGATCGACCTGGAGGGCGACCTGAAGGCCGGCCTGCGCACCCCAGTGGCCCAGGGGCACTGGACCTACGAGGAGATCGCCCGCGCCTGGCACCGCACCGTGGTGGGCCTGGATCGGCTGGCCCACAGCGCCGGCCTCGAGAGCCCACGCTATGTTGGGCTCCTGCGCGGAGCCTACACACTGATGCTGCGAGACGTGGTCGACGGCATGGCAGACCACACAGCGGATTGACCCCACCACACCGGAGCGATCGCCCCATGAGCAGCTCAGCCGCCTCCCCCCCGCTGGCCAGTGACGCCCAGGTGCGCGGCCCCCTGGTGCGAAGCCTGGCGCCAGCGGTGTTCGTCACCGGAAAGGGCGGCGTGGGCAAGACCACCGTGGCCGCGGGCCTGGCCGTGGCCGCCACCCTCGAGGGGAGGGGCTCGGTGTGCGTGGAGCTCGGCGACACCGATGAGGGCTGGCTCGCCCTGCGGGGCGCCCCACCGCAGGTGCAGTACCGGCGAGTTCAGCCCGAGGAGGCGCTGATACAGGGAGCCACCCCCATGTTCCGCTCCGCCTGGCTGGCTCGGGGGGTGCTGGGCAACTTCGCCATGCGCCCGCTGCTCCGCGCCGCTCC
>JAJRWW010000533.1 GCA_024276595.1 Myxococcota bacterium | reverse complement strand
TTCCTGGAGGGGCGCTTCCCCACGATTCACAAGCGCTGCCTCTCCTTTGGCATCGACATGCGCAACCGACCCCTCCCGGTGGTGCCTGCTGCGCACTATAGCTGTGGCGGCGTGGTGTCAGACGAGATGGGCCGCACATCCATCCCGTCTCTTTTTGCCATTGGAGAGGTGGCCTGCACGGGCCTGCACGGCGCCAACCGCCTGGCATCCAACTCCCTGCTCGAGGGGCTGGTGTTCGCCGTGCGCGCCGCAGAGGCAGTGCGCCACGTGGACTGGAATCGCCCCAGGGAGCGGCCCAGGTGGGAGTCCGGGGCCGCAATAAAGGGTGACGAGGCGGTGGTGGTGGCCCACAACTGGGACGAGATCCGACGGCTCATGTGGAACTACGTGGGCATAGTGCGCTCGGACCGGCGGCTGGAGCGCGCCCGCCGGCGAATCGCCCTCATCCGGGAGGAGATCCGTGAGTACTACTGGAGCTTCCTCATAACCTCCGACCTGCTGGAGCTGCGCTCCATCGCCCTGGTGGCCGACCTGATCATCGCTGGCGCGCTCAGGCGCAAGGAGAGTCGAGGGCTGCACTACAACATCGACTACCCCGAGCTGGACCCCCATCAGGCCAGGTCCAACCAGATCCGCGGCGCGGGCCCACACATCTAGGCTCCCACCAGAGCCCCCACCAGAGCCCGCGCGCAGAGCTGGCGCCTCTCGGGGCGGCCACCGGTCTCCAGGCGCCCTCTACTCGCTTACCCGGTTTCTGCCCTTGGCCTTGGCACGATACAGGGCCTTGTCCGCCTCCCGGCAGAGCCACTCGGGGTCCAGGGCCTCGCAGGGTGCCGCCACCACTCCCACGCTGATGGTGGTCCTCACCACGACGCCGTCCTTCTCGAGCTGGAGATCCTCCACGCTGGCGCGGATCTGCTCGCCCACCTCCAAGCCGTCCTCCAGGTTGTGGCCAACCAGGAACACCGTGTACTCGTCGCCGCCAAAGCGGGTCCCCAGGCCCTTGCCGGCGACGATCTCCCCGATGATCTGGCCCACCTCTCGAATGGTCCGGCTCCCCATGTGGTGGCCATGCTGGTCGTTTATCGCCTTCAGGTTGTCGAGATCCAGCATCAGCACCGCGATCCAGGCGCCCTGGGGGGCCAGATTCTGGACGCGACGACGCAGCTCCGCGTCGAAACGGCGCTTGTTGGGCAAGCCCGTCAGCTCGTCGGTGGAGAGCCAGGCCTCGATCTTTTCCTGGTTCTCGATCTCCTTGTCGTCGGCAATGCGAAACTCGAACAGGGTCTCCCCGATCTCGATGCGGTCCCCGTGGGTCAACACTAGCTGCCCACACACCCGCTCCCCATTGACATAGGTTCCGTTCGTCGAGTCCATGTCCCTGCAAACGTACCCGTCCTCCGTGTCATCCCAGCCGACCCAAAGGTGGAGCCGGCTGGCACTGTCGTCGCTGATGCGGAAGTTGGCCTCGTCCCCCCGGCCCACCACCAGCGGGGTATCCAGGGGCTCGTGCATGCCCAGGTCCTGGGGCGCTCCCACCACGACCTGCAAGGCGGCCCTGGTGGCCTGCGGCCAGGTCCGATTGACGATCTCGTCCCTGGAGATGCGAACGGTGCGTGCTTTTCGCTGGCGGCTCTTCATGGGTACGGGCTCACATCCGCGAAGATACAGCTCCTCAGCCGATGGTAATTCATAACACATGAGCTGCACATGCCAAAACCATCCCCCGCACCACCAGCCACAGGCTAGCTGCGACCCCACTGAGATCTTTGGTTTGACAAGCCCACTGGGCTGGTGAATCATTCCGCGCTGGAGGTCATCACCATGACAAAAATCGTCGACGTCTTCGCCAGAGAGATCCTGGATTCCCGCGGCAACCCCACCGTGGAGGTGGAGGTGGGGCTCGAGTGCGGCGCCCTGGGACGTGCCGCCGTACCTTCTGGCGCCTCCACGGGTGAGCACGAGTCCCTGGAGATGCGCGACAAGGACGCCACCCGCTACGGCGGCAAGGGCGTGCTCAACGCCGTGGCCAATGTCAACGACAAGATACACCCGGCGGTGCTGGACCTCGACGCCATGGACCAGATCGCGGTGGACCAGGCCATGCTGGAGCTCGACAGCACCTCCAACAAGTCCACCCTCGGCGCCAACGCCATCCTGGGCGTCTCCCTGGCCACCGCCCGGGCCGCCGCAGAGGCCTGCGACATGCCCCTGTACCGCTACCTGGGCGGCGTGGGCGCTCGCCTGTTGCCCGTGCCCATGATGAACATCCTCAACGGTGGCTCCCACGCCGACAACAACGTGGACATCCAGGAGTTCATGGTGGTGCCCCTGGGCTTCGACGAGTTCGCCGAGGGGCTGCGGGCCGGAGTGGAGGTGTTCCACACCCTCAAGGAGGTGCTCAAGGGGCGCGGCCTGGTCACGGCCGTGGGAGACGAGGGGGGCTTCGCCCCGAACCTGCCCTCGAACCGCGCCGCCCTGGAGGCCATAGTGGAGGCCGTGGAGAAGGCCGGCTACGAGCTGGGCACTCAGATCGGCCTTGCCCTGGACGCGGCCGCCAGCGAACTCTACGACAAGGACAGGGGCGTCTACGACCTGGCGGGCGAGGGCAAGGTCTACAGCTCCGAGGAGATTGTCGGCTACTACCAGCAGCTCGTGGACGAGTTCCCCATCGTCTCTCTGGAGGACGGCATGGACGAGAACGACTGGGACGGCTGGGTGGCCCTCAACAGCGCCCTGGGCAGCCGGATCCAGCTCGTGGGCGATGACCTCTACGTCACCAACACCCAGCGCATCGCCAAGGGCATAGAGCTGGGCGCAGCCAACTCAGTGCTGATCAAGGTCAACCAGATCGGCACCCTCACCGAGACCCTGGAGGCGGTGGACATGGCCCACAGAGCCTCCAACACCTGCGTCATCTCCCACCGCAGCGGGGAGACCGAGGACTCATTCATCGCCGACCTGGTGGTGGCCACGGGCGCCGGACAGATCAAGACCGGCTCTGCCTCGCGCTCCGACCGGCTGGCCAAGTACAACCAGCTCCTGCGCATCGCCGATGACCTCGGCGCAGCCCAGCTATACGCCGGCCCCAGCTTCCCCTACAAGAGGTAGACCATCCCCACATTGACCCAGACCCCGCCCCTCGCGCTCCGGCGAGAGCTCGCGGCGAGGCGGCGTCTGCGCGTGTGGGGGGCAGCCCTGGCCACGGCCGCGTTCCTGGTGGCTCTGGGCTCGGCCTTGACCTTGGCTGGCGGACGCCTCCGGCCCGCGCTGCTCCTCTCCCCGGGGCTGCTCGTCCCCGTGGGGCTGCTGGGAGTGGCGGTGGCGGCGGTGGTGCTCCTCCGGCGCCTCCTGGCCCTTCGGGAGGTCCGGCTGGAGGGGGATCTGCTGCAGACGCGGCCTGGCCTGCTGTCGCGCCTGGTCCATGCCACCGCTCCCATGCGGATGCCCATGGCTGAGGTGCGCCAGATCCGACTGCTGGCCACCAGGGACGGCACACGCCTGGCCCTCTTCTCGGGTGAGGCCGACCCACCCATGCTGCTGGAGCTGGCCCGGTCCGACCTCCACCAGCTTCTCCGCGCAATGGACGCCGCCCCCGA
>JAJRWW010000532.1 GCA_024276595.1 Myxococcota bacterium | reverse complement strand
GCCTGCCAGGGCCTCCTCACGCTGGGAGCTCCGCGAGGGGAGGGAGGCTGCGGCAGGCGACCCTCAGGCGCGATCTGTCCGGCCAGTTTGCGCTCCTGTGTCTGCTGCTCCTGCTCGCCGAGGCTCTGCTGACAGCTCGCTTCGGAAGCTGGCGGCTCAGTCCTTGGGCTACTGGCTCGCGAGGTACCTCTTCACGTGGCGCTCCACCAGGCCGGGCAGCGCGGACTCGGTGACACCCGACTCCAGGCGGCAGTCGGGGTGGGACCCGCCCAGCATGACCCTCAGCTTCGCCTCCTCGCCAAGGGCTCCCTCCCGCCAGCGCTCCACCTGCAGGTTGGGTCCCTTGGCGCAGCGGCCGAAGCAGGACTGCCACTGCTGGGTGGCGAAGGCAAGGTGGCCGTGCTCCTCAAGGTACCTGGCCAGGGCCCGGCCCAGGCGCTCTCCCTGGCGACCACAGGTGGGGCCACGGCACACCCGAAAGACCAGGCCGTCAGAGATGGGAGGCTCCTTGATGCCGGTCACCATGTCATCCCTCCTGGTAGATGCGCCAGACCCTGGGACCAATGCCGCTGAGGAGCTGGTGAGGCACCGTGGCCGCGCGTGCGGCCTGCTCCTCCGGAGGCAGCACCTGTCCTTGCCACTGGCCAAAGAGCAGCACGTCGTCGCCAATGTCGGCCTCTGGAACCGCGGATATGTTTATGGGCGCCGAGTCCATGGAGGCGGTGCCCACCACTGGGCAGCGAACGCCGCGCACCATGACCTCACCGCCCCCGGCGTAGAGGTCTCGCCAGAGGGCGTCGTGATAGCCACAGGGGATAAAGGCGATGCGCTCCGTCGGGGCCGTGACCCGGTATCGCCGCCCATAGCCCAGGGTGTGCCCCCTCGGGAAGATCTTGATGGCGCTTATACGCGAAACCGCCGCGATGGCGTACTCCAGCGGCAGCAGCTTTCGACAGTCCCCAGACGGTGCCACGCCGTACATGCCCAGCCCAACCCGCACCATGTCCAGGCGCGCCTCGGGGAACCTGATGGCTGCGGCGGTGGCCGCTGCATGACGAATGCGCACCCGGATGCCAGCGGCAGCCAGGGCTTCCAGCACCCGGTGGAAGCTCGCGAGCTGGGACCGGGTGAAGTCGTCCTCTGTGGGGTCCTCCGCCGCGGCGAAGTGGGTCATGAGCCCTTCCAGCTCCAGCGCCTTGGAACCATGAATCCTTGTGGCCGCCTCCAGCACCTGCTCGGGAAAGAGGCCGAGGCGCCCCATGCCCGTGTCCACCTCCAGGTGCACAGGCACCGGCGGTGTCTGGATCCTGTGCGTGGCGGCCTCCTCCATCTCCTGGATCTCGGGCAGAGAGCTCAGGGCCGGTGTGAGGCGGTGCTCCACCAGGCGACGGGCGTCTCCTCGGCCCGGGGAGAGAACCAGCACCGGCAGGGAGATGCCCGCTCTCCTGAGGGCGACGCCTTCATCGGTGAAGGCCACCCCGAGGTAGCCCACCCCCACCCGCTCCAGGAAGCGGCACAGGCGCGCAGGATCTCCTCCGTAGGCCTCGGCCTTCACGATGGGGCACAGCCTGGTCGAGGGGGTGACGAGCCTCTGGATCTGCCGAAGGTTGGACTCCACCGTGGTGAGGTCCACCATGAGCCTGTTGGGGGAGGAGCTGGAGACCAGGGTGCGCGCGAGGCCGTCCAGCCGGAGGCTGGATGGGCCCTTTACCAGCACCACGTCCCCGTGGCTCAGCACGGGCTCGATGACCTGCGCAGCCTGAAGCGGATCCTCGCAGACATGCACCCGCCCCCCTGCCTGGCGAAAGGCCCGGGCGGTGGTCCGCGCCGCGTCACCCACCGAGAGCAGCAGGTCCACCCCCACCCGCGAGGCGAGGGCTCCCACGTGGCGGTGCTCCGGATCGGCTCGCTCCCCCAGGTCGGCCATGCCACCGAAGACAAACACCTTGCGGGAGCTCTCCGGGTACTGCGCGAGGCTCCTCAGGGCGCTGTCGGTGGAGGTGGGGTCGGCCGAGTAGCAGTCGTTGATTATCGTTACTCCGCTGGGGGTCTGCCAGGTCTCCAGGCGCTGGGGGGGCGGTCGGAAGCCATCCAGGGCTGCGGCGATGTCGGGCGGGGACATGCCGAGGAGCAGGGCGGCCGAGGCCGTCGCCGCCACGTTCCTCACCTGGGCGTCGGAGGTGTCCAGCACCTCGATGTCGTGCTCCTCGCCTCCGGCGAAGGAGAGCCTGACCACCTGGCTGAGCCGCACGGTGGTGGCCATGCGTCGAACACCCACCCTGTGGCGACCTCCTGTCTCCGCGCCGAACAGGTGGACCTGGCAGGCCAGGTCCTCAGCCAGCGCCACACAGAGCGGATCCTCTGGGAGCAGCAGCCAGTGGTCGTCTTCGCCCGAGGGCGGCGGGACACGCTCGAACAGGCGCAGCTTCTCCCGGGCGATGCGCTCCCTGGTAAGAAAGCTGCCCATGTGCGCCGTGCCGATGGCTGTCACCAGGCCCATGTCGGGGCGAAGCATCGCCTCGAGCGGGCTCATGTCACCGGGCTCCGAGACGCCCGCCTCCAGGATGGCCAGCGACGCCTGGCCGTCCATGCCCAGCAGCGACAGGGCCACGCCCAGGCGCGAGTTGTAGCTGCCCGGGCTGGCCACCGTGTGCATGGCCCCCGAGAGCACCCTGTGAAGGGCGGACTTGACGGTAGTCTTGCCGTTGGAGCCAGTGATGGCCAGGACCCGGGAGCCCACCTGGCCCCGCCACCAGGTGGCCAGCCGTACCAGGGCGGACAGCACCGGATCTTCGCCTGGCTCGCCTCCCTGGGTCAACAGCAGCGGCCCGGCACCCTCCAGGGAGCTTGCGTGCCGGGCATCCACAACGGCGGCGACGCAGCCAGCGGCCAGCGCGTCTGGCACGAAGCGGTGCCCGTCGGTGTGCTCCCCTGCCAGCGCAAAAAAGAGTGACCCAGGTGTCAAAAGGCGCCTGCTGTCTGTGGCCACTGCCTCCACGGTGGGGCTCGCGGCGGGGTCGGAGAGGGTGCAGCCTGCCAGGCGCGCCACCTCTTGCAGCGGGAGCGGTCGCATGCACCCCAACCTACGCCATTTGGCG
>JAJRWW010000531.1 GCA_024276595.1 Myxococcota bacterium | reverse complement strand
GGCCCCATGGCTCGTGCCCTGTTCGAGCGGGGAGTGACCCTGGGTCGGGTGGTCATCGTCCCCGACGACCGCCAGGAGATATGCGAGCAGCTCGCTCTCCTGGCGGAGGTCTACGACGTGGTCATCACCTGCGGCGGCATGGGCCCTACCCACGACGATGTCACCATGGAGTCGGTGGCCCTGGCCCTTGGGTCCAGGCTCGTGGAGCACCCGGACCTGCTGGCCCTCTTGAAGAAGTGGAAAGGGGGCTCTGTCGACGGGGCATCCCGCCGGCTGGCTCGGGTGCCCTCTCAGGCTGTGCTCCACTGGTCCGACGACGACTTCCCCCTGGTCCAGGTGGAGAACGTCTACGTGCTCCCGGGGGTGCCCCGGCTGCTTCGCAGCAAGCTGGCCCAGCTCCTGCCGCGCCTGGCGGGCGAGCCGATCTACCAGCGCCAGTTCCGTCTCCAGCGCGACGAGCTCTCCCTTGCGCAGAGCTTGCTGGAGGTTCAGGAACGCTTCCCCAGTGTCTCCCTGGGCTCCTACCCATACTCGGATGCGTCCGGTCACCGGGCGGTGAGGCTGGTGGTCAAGGCCCGGGACTCCGGGGCCCTGGACCGCGCCAGCGAGGCGCTCGTAGTTGCGCTGGGTGAGGTGGAGGAGATCTGAGCGCTCCCTCCCGGGCGGTCTGGCAGGGTCTCTTTCGCCTGGCAGGGTCTCTTTCGCCTGGCAGGGTCTCTTTCGCAGGGAGGAGGGGCGTGGCGCCGAAAGGTGCACAACGCGTTCCGTTAGTCCGGTATAATGTGTGAGTCGTGATCTTTAATAGTTAGCAGGAGGAGATGATGCAAAAGAAACTGTTTCTGATAGCTTTGGCTCTTGGGTTGGCCTTTGTCGCCGCAGCCTGCGGGGGCAAGACCTCGGGGGGGAGCCCCGCCGTCTGTGGAAACGGCTCGCTGGAGGCCGGGGAGGAGTGTGACGACGGAGATCTCGGGGACGCCACATGCGAGACGCTGGGCCTCGTGGGTGGGACGCTGGCGTGCACCCAGGGCTGCACCTTCGACGTGTCGAGCTGCACCGGGGACGCCACCTGCGGAGACGGCGTGCGCCAGTACCCCGAGCAGTGCGACGCCAGCGACCTGGCAGGGGCCTCCTGCACGGACTACGGCTTCGACGGCGGCGAGCTGGCCTGCGACGGGAGCTGTCGCCTGGACACGGACGGCTGCACTGGAGAGCCCCCCTGCGGCGACGGCCTGCTGGCACCTGGGGAGCAGTGCGACGGGGACAACCTCGACGGTCAGACCTGTGAGTCGCTGGTGATGGGCACCGGCACCCTGGTCTGCGGCGACGACTGCCGCTTCGACACCAGCGGCTGCTCTGACGCGCCCGTGTGCGGCGACAACGTGGCCGAGGGAGCCGAGGCCTGCGACGGCTCCGACCTGCGCTCCAGCGACTGCGTGGATGCGGGCTTCTCCGGCGGGACCCTCGCCTGCGAGAGCGATTGCACCTTCGACGTGTCGGGCTGCTTCGTGGATGAGCTCTGCGGAAACGGGACGCTGGAGCCGGGCGAGGCTTGCGACGGCTCCGACCTGGACGGAGAGACCTGCCAGAGCCAGGGCTTCTTGGGCGGAGACCTGGCCTGTGACATCTCCTGCGGCCTCGACACGACCGCCTGCGTCGCCCAGATCTGCGGCAACGGCACGGTGGAGGGGAGCGAGAGCTGCGATGGCACCAACCTCGGGGGCCTCACCTGCGTGTCCCTGGGCTACGACGGCGGCATCTTGGCGTGCGCCTCCACCTGTGATCTGGACGAGAGTGGCTGCCAGAGCTGCACCAGCTCGGACGCGGATGCGCCCATCGCCTCGGGCCACCAGCCAGCCCCGGAGACGAGGGGCTATCCGGGCGACGGAATCATCGCCGTGGACCTCTTCGACGCCTGCGGAGTGGACCTGGCGACCATCAGCATGACCCTCGAGATCACGCCACCTTTGGGGGCGGTGGAGCTGCGCCCCGTGTCCCCCGTCGTGAGCGGCTCGGGCAGCCACGTCTCTCTCAGCTTCACCCCTGCCACCCCACTGCCCCCGGGATCGATCATCGTGGTCACGGTCACGGCAGACGACGTAAACTGCAACACGATGATCGAGACATGGCGCTACAGCGTCCTGGACACCATTACGCTCTACACCGGTGGCCCCGGGGGGATGTCCACCATGAACCAGCTCGACGAGGCCAACCCGAGCACCAACATCTCGGGGTTCGCGGAGAGCTTCGTGTGCGGTGGAGATGCTCCAGGTCGGCAGCGAGTGATCATCCGCTTCATCAACAACATCCCAGACGGGGCGCTGGTGCTGGAGGCATCCCTCTACCTGGCGCGCTGTCCGGGCGACTTCGCCGCCACCACCATCGAGTGCTATGGAATGAGGGTGGAGTCGGAGGCGGACAGGTCCACCTGGAACGCCCGCTACAACGGCCCCCCCGGCCCCACCATTCTGTGGAACACGCCCGGGGCCGACGGGGTCCCGGCTGATCGCACCGGCACCATGGGCGCCAGCGTGCATCTCCCCGCCTCTGCTCAGAACTACCTCTGGGAGGTCGGCCCGGCCACGGTGCTGGCCACCGAGTGGTCCACGGGCCAGGGCTCGGAGCAGATGGGGATGCTGTGCACGAACGCCAACCCCACCACGACAAGCATCTGCTCGCCCTTCTCCAACGGTCCTCCACAAATGCGGGTCGTCATCGCCCCCGCGCTTCCATAGGCGCCGCCTCCAGCGAGGCCACCAGCTCCACTGCCGATGTCCACTCATGTGGACCCCAGACCCCCAGAGCACAGCGCCTGTTCGGTCTGAGGCGCAGCCGCGGCTAGCTGTGGCCCATGATCACCCGGATGAGCTCCGTGCGGGAGTGGGTACCCGTCTTTCGGTAGATGGACTTCACGTAGCTGCGGAGGGTGGAGTCCTTGATGGCCATGATCCTGATGATCTCGGCGGTGGTCTTTCCCTCGGCGATGAGCATTGCCACGGCCTTTTCCCGGGGAGTCAGCGGCTCCAGGGTGGACTTGCGGGCGTCTCGGGAGCTGGGGGCTCCGTGGGCCGCCGGGTGCGGGCGCGGGTCGGGGCGCTGGATGGAGTAAAGACCCAGCATGGTGTAGCTCAGCTCTGCCGCCGGGCGCCCTTCCCACTCCACCAGGGAGGCGGACATGAGGGTCTCCACCCTGTGGCCGGTGGCGTCTAGGGCTGTGCGCGGTACGTTTCGGAGGGTCTCTCCGTGGTCGATGACCGACAGGAGCTGTGTCCGAGCCTCCGAGCGCTCTCCGGGCAGGATAAAGGAGCAGGGGTCGAGCTCTGACAGCGTCTCCTGGCCCAGCTCGTACCCCGAGTAGGCGAAGAGATCGAAGCCCGCCTTGTTACAGTACACCAGCCGGTTGTCCTGGTAGATCAGGATCGGCAGCGGCGCGTTGCTGAGAACGTCCTTGTAGTCCACTTGGCTCGTCTGTCGTGTGCCGGTCCGGCGTCCCATCACCCAGCGAGCGCAAGGGACCCACGGATCCTGGCTAGCTGAGACTTTAACACGGCGAATAAACCCCAACAAGTTTGAGCACAACGAGCCCCTTTCGGTCGCCGGCGGCGCCAGCTCAGCCACGCAACGGGGGACCTGGACATGACGCTCTACGACAGCAGCGTGTCCCAGGTGGCAAACGCCCAGTCCACCGATGTAGTCGATGCCATCGGCGAGCTGCAGGTCCCAGCGAGCTCCGCCCTCGGCGGTGGTCGTCGCCTCGCCAAGGCCGTACAGTACACCCCCGGGTCGGTCACCTGCACCACCCACCAACCGACCAGGTCAGCGGGCCTCATGGCGTCTGAATCCCCAGCGGAGCTCTTGCAGCCGGCAATCCCCAGCGCGCTCACGGTATTGACAGTGAGGGCCGCCAGGGTCGCGCGGCGCTTTCGAGCTCCAAGAACGGTCTCGGTTCCCTGCCCTATTTGCAGCCCTTCCCTGCTGAGTTGTGGCAATACTTGGGGAGTCACGACAGATAGGGACCGTGAGCTGGCAATATATGAATATCCCAAGGACCGACACGTTTTTCCCTGGGTAGAGGTGAGGGCCCGCTTCGGGATCATCGGCCCGAAGGGCGGCAGCGAGCGCAAGAATGAGAAGCAAAATCTGTACTATTACACTGGGTTGTGCTCTCGCCTTGATGGTGGGGGGTGCGGCCATGAGCGCACCCGCCAACCCATTTGCGTCGAGGTCGGCCCTGTCCAGGCTGGGCCAGAGCCGCCCATATGACTTCTTCGCTCTCCACTCCCGGGTGCCCCTTGCCTGGTCCAAGTCGGCCAACGCCAGCTACAACGACCCCTTGCACATGCGTCGCCTGCAGGTCGAGGACAGACGTGTGCCCCTCGCCCTGTTCGGGGGCAAGCAGCGGTACTACAATCACCCCGTGGCCGTGGAGCTGTGGCTAGCAGGGCCACCCCGCCCGGATGTGGTGCTGCAGCGCTGGGCAGCGAGCCGGCTAAAAAACATTGTGGTGGAGGGGAATCACCGCAGATGGACCATCCGCTGGCAGCAAAACAAGTTGCATCGCTACACGCTCTCGGGCGGGCGTACCCTCTGGGTGCGCATGATGGTGGGGGGTGCCCGCCCAAGCGCATATGTCCAGCCGCTGGCGGTGCAGCTTTGCGCAGCCCTCGTTGTGCACGGCAAGCGCGCAGCGGTGTTTGGCACGGGCCTTGCCAGCTCCACCACCTTCCAGGGGCTCTCTGCCAGATCCCGACAGGTGGTGATGCAGGGCTTCCGCACGGTGTGCCAGCAGGTAATGCTCGTGGCCTCCTTGGCCACCATAAAGCTCCCCGGTCGCATGAAGGGGCTGGAGCGGCGGCTGATACGAAAGCGCCGCTTCCTCCACGCCTCCCGTTGGTCCTCCACCATCGGTACCATGAGCCGGACCAGCTTCTCGCAGTATCGACGCCTGGAGATCCGCTTTTTTCGTGGCCGCAGATGCACTATTCGGGATGACTTCTCCGCTCTGTACAATCACAGTCAGCGCTCTATCTGGGACGATCCCGGTGCCGCCCCTCGACGAACTGGCGCCTCCGGCGGGGCCAGGAGGTGGACCCCCAAGTCCAGGTTCGAGGTGCGCCGGGGGCGCGGAGGTAGCCACTGGCTCGTGGTGTATCTCAAGGGGGGGCCCACGTTTTACACGCTGCGGCGATCCAAGACCCGGCGCTGTAGCCGCAAGCGGGTGCGAGGTATGGCCATTGCGGGCCTCGTGGAGGGGGTGTTTTCCACTTTCCGCGGCTGGTGTGTCTACACGCCGCCGCGCCGCGCCCGGATCCGTTGACAGACCCGATGATCGGTGCCCCCGCGGGGAGCCTCGGAGATCCCCTCAGCCAATCCAGGAGCTTGACCCGGGGCGACCCCGGGTCGTCTCTGTCCACGAGGGGACCAGTGAATCTGGGCATTGGCCTCCGCCGATGCCAGGATCCACTTGGCGAACTACGGCTGAACTGACGCTTGTCACCATGGATAGCCAGGATGGGCTGGGGCGCATTGGCTCCAACCCCCTGGCGCGCTATGCTCCTCGGGGTAACGGAGGTGAGAGCATGAGCAGGTCTGATTCTTCGCACCAGGCGCAGGAGCTGAGCGCGGCATCGAGGAACGCCCTGGTGAGCTGCATGGGCGCGCGCGCAGGGGAGTCGGTGCTGGTGGTCACCGACGCGGGGTGCCTGCAGGTTGGAGAGGCGCTCTTTTGTGCCGCGGCCGAGATGGGCTGCGAGCCGATGCTGCTGCAGATGGAGGTGGCGGACGTCTCGGGGGCGGAGCCCCCGGCGGCCGTGGCCGCGGCCATGGGGGCGGCCAGGATAACCCTGTGTCCCACGAGCAGGTCCATCACACACACGGCCGCCCGCAGGGAGGCCTGTGCGGCCGGGGGCAGGGTGGGCACCATGCCTGGCATCACCCCCGACTGCATGATCCGGTGCCTGGCCGCCGACTACGACAAGATCGCCGAGGTGACCCGCCGAGTCACGGCGCTGCTTACTGCGGGCGAGGTGGCCCGGATCACCTGCCCCCACGGATCTGACCTGACCCTGCCCATTCACGGCGTGGAGGGAATCGCCTCCACCGGGCTCCTGCGCGAGCCGGGGCAGGGGGGCAACCTCCCCTCGGGGGAGGGCTACCTCATGCCGGTGGAGTCCACCTCCGAGGGGGTGCTCTTCGTGGACGGATCCATGGCCGACCTGGGGGTGCTGGAGGGCGATCCCCTGCGCATCGAGATACGCCGGGGAGTGGCGACGCAGCTCGTTGGCCCTGGCGCCAGCCGGCTCGCCCAGGCCCTGGACGCCCATGGCCCCAGGGCCCGCAACGTGGCGGAGCTGGGGGTGGGCACCAACCCCCGGGCGCGGATCACCGGCATGGTGCTCGAGGACGAGAAGGTGGCGGGCACGGTGCACGTGGCTCTGGGTAACAACGTGGGCATGGGCGGCTCCGTGGACGTGCCCATCCACATAGATGGAGTGCTCCGCAGGCCCACGTTGACCATCGACGGCCAGGTGGTCGTTGACGCTGGCAGGCTCGTTGCATGACCCGGCTGGATGCCATGCGTGCGGCCGCAGAGGAGGTGCTTTCGACCCTGCGTCGGGCGGGCCACGAGGCGTACTTTGCCGGGGGTTCCGTGCGCGACATCGTCATGGGGCTCGAGCCGCACGACTTCGATGTGGCCACCAGCGCCAGGCCCGAGCAGGTGACGGCGCTCTTTGAGCGCACCGTCGAGGTGGGGGCCAGCTTTGGCGTCGTGGTGGTGCTCCTGGGCGGCTTCGAGACAGAGGTGGCCACCTTCAGGTCCGACGGGGCCTACATTGACGGCCGCCATCCGGAGTCGGTCACCTTTGGATCCGCGGCGGAGGATGTTGCCCGCCGCGATTTTACGATCAACGGTCTGCTCCTGGACCCCACCGAGGGGCGGATCATCGACCACGTGGGGGGGCGAGCCGACATCGCGGCAGGGGTGGTGCGCTGCATCGGGGGCCCGGCGGCGCGCTTCTCGGAGGACAGGCTCCGGATGCTGCGTGCGGTGCGCTTTGCCGTGCGCTTTGGCTTCGAGGTGGAGCCCGACACATGGGCGGCCCTGCGGGAGGGCGCCTCGGGCATCGGGGCCGTGAGCGCGGAGCGGATCCGGGACGAGCTCCTGAGGATGCTCACGGGGCCGCGGCCCGACCAGGCCCTTCGCTTGCTGCACCGCTCAGGGCTCCTGGCGGAGGTGCTGCCAGAGGTGGCCGCCCTGGAGGGCGTGGCCCAGCCACCCGACCTCCACCCCGAGGGCGACGTGCTGGAGCACACCGTTCGTGCCCTGGCCGCCCTGGAGGTTCCAGGGGTTGAGCCCGCTCCCTCGCCCGATCCCTTGCCAGGGGATGAGACATCCAGGGCTGGCGGGGTCGAGCCTTTGCCAGGGGATGAGACATCCAGGGCTGGCGGGGTCGAGCCCAGGGAGCGCGCACAGTGGGAGGTGGAGGCGCTGCTGTTGGCGACGCTGCTGCACGACCTGGGCAAGCCCGTTGTGCAGGAGCTGGGCGACCGGATCCGCTTCCACGGGCACGAGCAGGAGGGAGCCCGCATGGCAGAGGATGTGTGCCGGCGTTTGCGGCTCTCCACCCGCCACCGGCGCCGGGTGCGGGACCTGGTGGCGGATCACATGCGCCTTCTGCAGGTGGAGCACATGAGGCCGGCGAGGCGCCTGCGCCTGTTTCGGAGAGAGCATTTTCCGGACCTGCTGGCCCTGCACCGGGCCGACCGGCTGGCGGCGAGCGGCGACCTGAGCCAGTACGACTACTGCCTCGCGGAGCTGGCGCGCCTCGGGCCCCAGCGGCTCCGGCCTCCGCGTCTGCTGGACGGCAACGACCTGCGCGCCCTGGGGGTCGAGCCGGGCCCCGCCATGGGGGTCTTGCTGCACGCGCTAGAGGATGCCCAGCTCGAGGGCTCGGTGCGCTCCCGGGAAGAGGCAGAGCGATGGCTCCTGGAGCAGCTCGAGGCCCGCAGGGGCCCGGCCATGGAGGAGGGTTGAGATGCTGCCTCCCAGCTCGAGCGCCAGAGCTCGTCTTGGCGCGCTTGTGGTCCTTGGGCCCGCCAGACCGGGCATCCTCGCCCTCGCGGCAGCCCTTGTGCTGGTGGGTTGCTCCGGGGAGAGGCAGCCTGGCCCGCCCCCGCCGAAGCTGCGCTCCCACCGCCCGAGCGGGCCTGCCTTGGCGCCTTCCACTGGCTCCACCGTGGGAGCCGAGCCGGGGGGGGGCCGGGAGATCGTGGTGCTGCGGGCCTTTCACCGCCTGGGCGTCCCTCTGCACCCCAGGGCCAGGTCGCGCTCGCTCAGCGGCCGTCTCCCCAACGGGGCGGTGGTGAGGATCCTGGCGGAGCGCTTCGGGGGGCGCTGGCTGAAGGTGGCCGCCGCAAGCGGTGCCCAGGGCTGGATCACCCGGCGGTACGTGGCTGGCCGGAGGCGGCGGGCTGCCCGAGCTCGCCGGGGACGATCTGCCCGGGGGCGGCCCGTGGTCTGTCCGCCCCCTCCGGCCAGGGGGCCCCATGTGCTGAGGGTCGAGAGGGTGCGGCGCATGGTCACGGCCGGGGGCCAGCGCCAGACGCCGCTGCCCAGGAGGCTGGTGGTGGCCTCCTACAACGTGTGGGAGCTGTACGACGGCCTCGGAGGGGATCGGTACTACTCTCGAAAGCACGCCGGCTCACCCTCCCCCGCCGACGTGAAGCTGCGGGTGGCCAGGCTGGCGGCGGTGCTGCGGCCCCTGAGGCCCCACGTCATTCTCTTGCAGGAGGTCGAGAGCGCGGCCCTGGCCTGCCGGGTGGCGACCCGGGCGGTTTTGGGCCACCTGTGGCGCTGCGCGGCGGGCATCTGGAAGCGACGCTCCACCCCGCAGAACCTGGCCATCGCCACGCGGGTGGGCGGCCAGGTGTCGGTGCTCACACCCAGGTCTGGCTTTGCCCCGAGGGGCGCTGTGGAGCTGATCCTGCCGGGAGGGAGGCTGAGAATCATCACGGTGCACCTCAAGTCCTCCCGGGGCGCTCGCGGGCGCAGGGACTGCCGCAACGCCAACCGGCGCAGGGCCATGGCCGAGGCGCTCGTGGCCCATCTGCGCAAAGCCAGGGGCGCCGCGGTGGTGATGGGAGATTTCAACTTCGACCCGCTCAAGGTGAAGCACGACCTCACCGACGACGTGCTCCTGCGGGCGCGCCTGCGCTCGCTGCGCCAGCGCTTCTATCCAGGAGGGGCGCCCTCGACATATCCGGCCTACCGCTCCACCATCGACCTGGCGTTCTTTCGTCCCGGGGCGGGCGTGCTCGCCACAGGCTTTCGGGTGATCTCGGGGGCCAGGACAGACCGTTGGACCTCGGACCATGTTCCAGTGGTGGCCACCTTCAAGCTGCCATAGAGCTGGCCTCTGGCACGGGCCCTCCGGCTTCCAGCGGCTGCTCCCTGCGGCTCAGCGGCGCAGCGCGTGCACGAGCAAGGTAAAGCCCAGCAGGGTCGATGCAGCCGCGGCGACCCAAAAGAGCACCAGCGCCGCCTGCTGGATGCCCCGTCGGATCCGCCAGCTTCCTCGAAAGAGCTGCTCCCTGGCTCGGGCCAGGTGGGCGTCCACCCCCTCTGCGAAGCCGAAGCGGGAGGAGAGGGCAAGGGCCTGGTCCAGGTGGTCCGGTCTCAGGCTCAGATCGCCCACCAGGTCGGCGAGGCCCGCGCGGCTGTGTCCCCCGTGGTGGCCCAGGGAGCGGGCCAGGTAGCGCGCCAGGGACGTGGGCAGGCGGTGCTCGGCGTGGCGCTCCAGCAGGTATCTTACGGCTGCCATGTGGTCCGAGGTCGGCGTGGTCTCCTGGCGGGCGCCTGGCCACCGCTCCTCCAGCGCCTCCTGCAGCTCAAAGACGTTGAGGGCGATCCTGAGCTTGCCCCGGCGCAGCGCGGTTTGGCGCATGGCCTCCAGCGTCTGTGCCCAGAGGATCGTCTCAACTGGCGGCCCGCCCTCTGGCCCTGCTGGTGGCTCTCCATCGAGGATGGGGTCAATGCACCTGCGGGCCAGCTCCAGCCCGCGGCCGTACCTGTGCAGCCTGAGCTGTCCCCAGGCCGCAAGTGGTGACGCCGCCGCAGGGGCGAAGAGCCGATGGACCTGGGGCCGGGTGGCGTCCTCTCGCAGCCAGCGCAGGAGCCGCCTGGCTCCCCGTCGCCCCGATATCTCCAGTAGGTAGAACCAGGCGGCAGCGGGCCGGAGATCGGTGTCCAACCTGGCGGCCAGCCGGTGGGCCTGGGAGAGCCTGCGTTCGGCCAGAAGCTCGGCCAGCCGATCCACCGCCTCTCCGCAGGGCTTTCCCGCCGAAAGGTCC
>JAJRWW010000530.1 GCA_024276595.1 Myxococcota bacterium | reverse complement strand
CGCCAGCCCCGCCCGGGAGTGCGCACCAGGCGCCTGGTTTTGCCCCGCTGCTCGAGCGTAATGCTGGCGAGCCGGTACATGGCGGCGGTTACCACCTGGCGGCTGGCCACGGGGCGGCTGGCGGCCTTGCAGAGGGAGGGGCTCGCCAAGAACACTGCCTGCTCCCCCAGCACCCGACCGAAGCAGGTGGAGTCCGGCCGGAGAGAGCCCAGCTCCAGAGCGCAGCGGGCGCGCTGGCAACGCCTGTTGCCGGCCGGGTCCGTCCTGCAGCCATGCAGGTAGCCGTAGGTGAGCCGGATGGAGCGGCCGAGCCCGTGCTCCCTTCGGGCCCGGCTGGCCACAAAGGAGCGTGCTCGGATCCGCCTGAGCTGGAGAAGCAGGGCATCCAGGTACGCTCTGTCGGGGTCTCCAACCAGCAGCACGGGACGCTTCCAGCCGAGCAGCTTCGGGGCTGCCGCCCTCCGCCGTGCGGCGGGGCGATAGTCCTGGAGGCGCGCCCCCACGGACAGGGCCTTGTCAACGCCAACACGTCCTGCGAGGAGCACGAGCTGCCAGGTGCCCCGCTGGTTGGTGAGCAGCTCCGTCACTCGGCCTGGATGGCTCTTGACCACGAACATGAGCTTCTTGTGGGGCTCGGAGCAGATGTCTCGTGCCCGCAGCAGAACGGGGTCGCCGGCGAGGAGAGGTTGGTCCTCGGCGCCAATCCGAAGCCAGCGTCCGCCGCCCATGCGGCGCGCCCAGAGGACCTTCGAGCCCGGCACGGCAAAGAGCGCGATCCTCTCTTCGCCGCCCGAGAGGGGGGTGACCAGCAGGCTCCCTGTCCGGCGGGCCCCAGGTGGTGGCAAAGACGTCCCAGGGCCCGGAGCCCGCCCCTCCAGGCGGGCCAGCTTTGCCACGAAGGTGGCGGCTGCCACCTGGTCCACCCGCCGTTGGGAGGGGGAGATCATCTTCCAGCCTCCTCTTCCAGGGCGGTTGACAAGGGCCAGCGCTCGCCTGCCGCGGGTGATGTTGATCGCCCGGACCTCGTCCGGGGAGATCCCCAGGAGGCGGTTGCTGACAAAGGGCCCCGAGAGGGCCTTGGCCAGCGGTGGGGTGACGCAGTACACCGTGGGGGGCTTTCCTCCGAGGGTGGCGACGACGCCCCCATTCTTCCTGGGGCACCTCCTGCCCAGGCGCACGGAGCGCCTGGAGCCGTCGTCCACGAACACTGTGAGGAGGGGCTTCTCCAGGCCATGCCGGGCGACCGCCTTTGCGCCGCGCCCCAGGCCGTGAGTGATCCGGATGGCCGCCAGCTCGCTGATGAGCCGACTGACCGCATGGCTGTCGGCTGGAGCCAGGGCGGCGCCGTCCTCCATGTACCAGCGACCCGAGCGACGCAAGAGGCTCACCAAAGAGGTCCCCTCCATCTTCACCGACGCCAGCTTCTCGGCGGAGATATGCCAGAGCGGCTTGAGCGGGGGAGCTTGCAGCTCCCGCGCCAGCGCGGTCAGGAGCGCTCTTTCGCCCAGATACACTCCGGGTCGGTCGCTGGTGGTAAGCCACAGCGCCTTGGGTCTCTCAAAGAGCTTGAGCACCAGCGGTCGGGCGCGGCTGCGCCAGACCTTGATGGTTGCCATGGGAGCTCCGAGCCCCTGCGAGTCGCCCCGGTTGCCGTGGAGGAGGCGGGCGCGGAGGGTGGCCATGGCCGCCAGCAACACGTCGACCCGTACGGCGCCAGGGGTGGCGGTTCCTGGGGTCGGCTCCCAGGCTCCGTGGCGCTTGACCAGCTCCACGGTTCTATTTTTCCACGTGAACCGTACGCGACGGACGTTCTGCGGGGCGAAGCCCACCAGCAGGCGCTCCGGGGCCGTCGCCCGGTCCTGCCCCTCTCTCCGCGCGCGCCCCCGCTCCCACAGCAGCATCCCGGCGCCAGCGGCTCCCACCAGGAGGAGGGCGATGACAGTGGCCACCACGCCCCGGTTCATGGATCCCGCACCGACTTTGCGGTGGCCGAGAGCCAGGCCATGGCCGAGCCGGAGTCCCAAAAATGACGCAGCCGTCCGTCCGTGCGCTGGGAGTCAGCGAGCCTGTCGAGCTGGTGGGCCTGCAGCTCGCTCTGCAGTAGCTGAGCCACGGGCACCGGGTTGGTCTCCTGCAGCCGGGCAAAGATCTCGCCCAGCAGCCTGAGGCTCTCGGCGTGGAGCGGGTCTGCCCGGGTGTGATCGATCAGCACCCCGGTGATCGGATGATCTCCGGAGTGGACCGCCTGCTCCAGGTCCCTTGCCAGATCCCGCACCTGCCGCTCGGAGATTGTGCCGGCGAGGATGATCTTCACGAGTGCGGCGTCGTAGTAGGTTCGAATGCTGTACATGTCCTTGGGCTCGAGTTTCTTGAGGCTCGTGGGCTCCCGCGCGGCGTCAATGCCCGCTCCGGGGCATGTGGATGCGTGCTTTTATCTCGAACTGGCCCATGCCGTCGTCCTGGTGCCAGACCACCACGAAGCGGCCATCGCCGCCTCCAGCAACGGCGGCGTACTCCTGCCAGCCTTCTCCGGTCTCTGAGAGCATGAGCTCCTGCACGTCCACGCCAAAGGTCGCGTCGTAGGAGCGCCCAAACACTCCGTAACCGTCGCCGTCCTGCCACTGGCTCTGCCAGACGGCGAAGAAGCCCGAGGGCCCGGCGGCTATACGGACGTTCTTCTGAAGCGAGTCGGTGTAGGTGTTCATCTGGAACTCATCGGACTGGGCAACTCCGTCGGCATCGAAGCGCCTCGCCATTACCTCGAAGTCACGACCCTCCAGGGGGGCCTGGTGGTAGGCCACTGCGAAGCCACCGTCGGCCAGCATGGCCACGCTGGGGTAGAACTGGTCGCCTTCCTCGTAGACGTTGACCTGGAACTCCAGGCCTTTGGGGGTCCCGTCGGCGTCAAAGCGCTGAGCGTAGACCCCCCTGCAGGTCTGTCACGTGGCCTCCTGCCCCTTGGACTCCCAGGCGATCACGAACTCACCGGAGGAGGAGATCCCCACGTGGGGGTTGGCCTGAGCGTCCGCGGTGACGGTGTTCACCTGGAAGGGGGGAGTTGAGAGGAGGTTGCCGGTGGAGTCGCCCATCTGGGCAAAGACGCCGGTGATGTCGCCGTCCTGGCCGTCATTGCCCCAGGCCACCACCATGTCCCCTGCGCCGTTGACTCCCACGTGGGCGCGCAGGTGCGGGCCGTCGGTCCACGTGTTTACCTGGACATCGCCGGTGACCGGAGCGCCATCAGGGGCGAAGGCTCGCAGGTAGACGTTGTCCAGATCCGTTGGGGTCACTCCCGCCTGGTCTACCGTGTACCACGCCACCACGAAGCGCCCCTCGTCGTCCATGCCCACAGAGGGGTAGACCTGGTCCAGCGCTGTCTGCTTGTTCACCCGAAAGGCCGGGGTGACCACGGCGCCGTTGGCCGAGTACAGGGCAGCGTAGACATCCAGGCGCTCGCCGCCCGCCAAGCTGCCGTTCTGGGCCTGCCAGACCACAACGAAGTCCCCGGAGTGGCTCATGGCCACGGCGGGCTCCCGGGAGCTACCGGTCCCCGCGGTGTCCGGGTGCCACTCCTTGAAGGTGCACGCTTGAGTGCACGCCCCCAGGCCAGGGGTGCCATTGTCGCACTCCTCTCCTCGCTCCACCACGCCGTTGCCGCACTCGGCGCCGGCTTGGGCAGCGCCGCAGGCGGGCGTCAGGGTCATCATCACCGCAAGGGGCGCCGCCATGAGGGTCACCAATAGCGTTGGAGGGGCCGCCCAGGGCACCAGCGGCTGCGGTCCGGGCGGTGGAGATGTGGCGGGTGTGAGCTCTCCAGGCGGCGTGGCCGCTGGAGAGGATGTGGCCGGCCGCGCCGCGGCGGCTGGCGATGCCGCGGGTCGAGAACGCGGCTCCCAGGCTCTCATGGATGCCCTCCAACATTGTGTTTCCATGCATTATCGTTGACCCACGCAGTGGCCAAAGTCAAGCGATGCCGCAAATGGGCCAGGCTCGATCCGAGAATCTGCGGTCACGGCGCCGCCACCGCGCTTGCAGGGGCAGGCGGGAAGCTGGCCGCGTCCACGGCGCAGACCGCGGCCATGGCGCGGGCTCGCGCCCACCAAGGCCGGGCCCGCCCCGAGGGGCGGTTATGGGATTGCTAGCGCCGAGGCCAGAGCGGAGCGCGGCTTGCCTCAGACCCCAGCGATAGCCACCTTGCGCTCGCGCAAGCCCTCGATGTCTGAGGACCGCGCGGCGATGACCATGTTGCAAAGCCAGCGCATCACGGTCTTCCACGGCGTCTGCCGCAGCTCCTCGGAGCGCTG
>JAJRWW010000529.1 GCA_024276595.1 Myxococcota bacterium | reverse complement strand
AGTACGAATCCCAGTCGGAGTAGCACGTCCGGAATATGGTCGTGTTGACCTCCGCCTTGTCCTCACACTCGGACTCTGTGTAGTCCTCGTACGGGCCTTCGGATTCAAAGCCACCGGACTCCGGGTAGCACTCGAGCCAACAGGTGCCGAGCTGGTCTACGCAACCGCTTCCAATGAGCATGGTTACGACAAAAAGAGTTGCGACCAGTGAACCAACTATCTTTTTCATGACTCCCCTTTCCGCCTGACGTATGTTGCGCACCGATGCGCTGGGCCCAGGGCGGAGCCTCTATTTGTACCATAGTCTTCAGACACGATGGCGGCCAGGAGCAATTCAAGCGCTTCGAGCTGGCCTCCGAACAAGGCAAGTTCGCGCGGGCGCTACAGACTCGGCTCCGACAGGCCGTGACCCAAGGCCGCGCCGGCTCTGGGGCCACATCTGCCATCGAGAGTCCGCGGCTGGTGGCAACACAAGGGGATAGAAACCTGCCGCAAGCCAATACAGGGTGAGACCGTGACGCGAATCTACCCACCAGAAGGCCGTGCTCCTGGTGCCAGCGTGGAGCCTGGAACCGTGAATACGCATACACGTCTTGCGGCCTCCCGTATGCCCGGCCCCGGCGCTCAACACCCAGCGCTGGGCGCTCAGCAGCCAGCGCCCAGCGGCCAGCAGCCCGTGCTCAGCGCCAGCGCCCAGCGCCCAGCGGCCAGCAGCCCGTGCTCAGCGCCAGCGCCCAGCGTGCAGCGTCCAGCTCCCTGCAGCTCGAGACCGCGGCGGCAGCGTTCCCCAGCCCGAGGATGCAGCGCCCGCGGCGCCAGCGGGGAACGCCTGTGATCAAATGGGCTTGCCTCCAGGCCCTTGACACGAGAGGTCGGGAGACCAGATAGTCCCAGCCAGTGGCTGAACCAGGTCCTCCTTGAGGACGGGAGCTGGATCAGCGGCAGGGGATCTCACGCACACCCGGGGGCACCATGACCGACCCAACCGACTCACCAGCCAGCGTCTCGCTCGACGAGCTCAGGGAGCAGCTCTCCCATATTCCGCTTTTTCGGAAGTTCCGTCCCGACTCTCTTGACCGACTCATCCAGTTCGCCGCTGTGCGGGAGTACGCGCCCGGTGAGCGCATCTTGGGCTACGGCCGCCCAGGGGAGCTTTTTGGGGTGATCCTGAGCGGTCGGGCAGAGGTCTTCCCTGGAGAGGGAGACACGAGCATCTCGCTGGCCACCCTCCCTGAGGGCAGCTACTTCGGCGAGATGAGCCTCTTGACCGGGGAGCCCACCTCCGCCACCGTGCAGGCGGCGGAGCCCTGCCGGTGCCTGCTCATCCCCCACGAGTCCATGTCCCGGGAGATCCCCCACAACCTGGAGGTGCTCACCGAGCTCGCCCGCACCCTCTCCGTGCGCCTCTCCGCCCGGGAGCGCGACGAGCGAGAGCAGGCCATGGTCGAAGGCGCCCGGCGCTGCGCGCGCTCCACCAGGTCCTTTCGGCCCACGTCCACTCTGTCGGTCTCCCGCATCCTGGTGTTGAACCTGGGCAGCTCCTCGCTCAAGTACGACTTCATGGACTCTGCCAGACCGGAGGTGGTCTTTCGCGGCCTGGTGGAGCGCATCGGCGAGGGGGCGCTCCACCGGTCTGAGCGCGGCGACGGGAGCACCAACGCATCCGTGTCCGCCCCTGATCACGAGGCAGCCCTACGGCTGGTGCTCGCGGACCTGACCCACCCGGACCACGGCGCGGTGACGAGCCTGGACCAGATCACCGGCGTGGGGCACCGGGTGGTCCATGGAGGAGATCGCTACAGCGCCTCGGTGCTCATCGACGACGACGTGGTGCAGCAGATCCGCGCCGCCTCCGTGCTCGCACCCCTGCACAACCCGGTGAACCTCGAGGGCATCGAGCTGTGCGCCGAGCTCCTGCCCGGTGTGCCCCAGGTGGCGGTCTTCGACACCGCCTTTCACCAGTCCATGCCCAGGCACGCCTTCCTCTACGCCATCCCCTACGAGCTTTACTCCGAGCACCAGCTCCGACGCTACGGCTTCCACGGCACCTCTCACAAGTACGTGTCCATGAAGGCGGCGGCGCACCTGCAGCGCTCGCACCGCGAGCTGAAGCTCATCACCTGCCACCTGGGCAACGGCGCGTCCATCGCTGCCATCGATCACGGCCGCGTCATCGACACCACCATGGGGCTCACCCCCCTGGAAGGGCTCGTGATGGGGACCCGCTCCGGGGATGTGGACCCAGGGCTGGTGCTGCACCTGTCAAACACCATGGGCAAGTCCCCTGCGGAGGTTGACCGGCTGCTCAACAAGGAGTCGGGGCTGCTGGGCCTGTCGGGCATCTCCAACGACATGCGCGAGCTGGTGGACGCCGCCGACGAGGGGCACCCCAGGGCCCTGCTCGCGATCACGGTGTTTTGCTACCGCATCAAGAAGTACATTGGAGCATACCTGGCAGCCCTCGGCGGCCTGGATGCGCTCGTGTTCACCGGTGGAATAGGTGAGCACAGCGCATGGATCCGCTCCCGGGCCTGCCAGTCCATGCACCACGTGGGGCTCATCGTGGACGAGTCCAGGAACCAGGGCGCGAGCCCGGGCCAGGGAGACGCCGCCGACATCTCTGACCAGGCCGCGCCGGTGCGGATCCTGGTGGTCCCCACGGACGAGGAGGGGATGATCGCCCGGGAGACGGAGGCGGTGCTGCGCCATTCGAAAGTGGCCGATTCGGTCAACCCAGCGGACGTCCCCATTCCCATCGGCGTGTCCGCCCACCACGTGCACCTGCAGCCCGACCACGTGGAGGCCCTTTTTGGCAGGGGCGCCGAGCTCACCGAGCGCAGCCCCTTGACCCAGCCCGGCCAGTTCGCCTGCGACCAGCAGGTCAACCTCATCGGCCCCAAGGGGAGGGTGGACAGGGTGCGCATCCTGGGCCCCACCCGCAAGCAGACCCAGGTGGAGATCAGCCGCACTGAGGAGTTCAAGCTGGGGATCGACGCCCCCATCCGCGCGTCGGGAGACCTGGCTGGCTCCCCCGGCCTGGTGCTGGAAGGGCCCGAAGGGGTGGTGGAGATCGAGGAGGGGGTCATCTGCGCCATGCGACACATCCACGTTGACCCGGCCGACGCTCTGCGCCTGGCGGTGCGTGACAAGGACATTGTAAGAGTCCGGGTCGAGGGGGAGCGCTCCTTGATCTTCGGGGACGTGCTGGTTCGCATCAGCCCCAGCTACAAGCTGGAGATGCACGTGGACACGGACGAGGCCAACGCGGCCGAGCTGGGGCCTCGCGCCACTGGCTTCATAGATTCCCTCCAGGCCCGCCGGCCCTGAGCCGACGCCAGCGCCCGGCAGCCGCACTTCCTGGCCCATCCTGAAAGCCCCCCCTCATCGGCCGCCAGCGCGCGGGCGCCACCTGCGAAGAGACGCACGACGATAGGGGCACCCACCTGTGCTACTGTGACAGGACAAGACAGGCCCCTTGACCAGACATGCTCATATCGGCTCTGCACAAGCTAGGCAGCGACCTCGTGGGAGTGGGGCAGACCCTGCTGGGCTCGGCCGCTCGGAGCCTGGAAGCTCGCCCATCCCCGGTCTCTCCCCTCTGCTTGAGCAGCTTCGGGATCTTCGAGCTTCATGCCCCGGGGCCCGCATCCCCAGGGCAGGCCACGACCCCGGGGCCCGCGGTCGTGCGCATGCGCCCCAGCTTCGGCGCCCGGTGTGATCTCGCCTGCGCCTTCTGCTTTGAAAAGGGCCGGCATCTTCTTCCACCGGTGCCGCTCCCGGGGAGACGAGCGCTGATCCGGCGGTCCCTAGACCTGCTGATCGAGCACATTCCACAGCAGGAGGTGACCTTGCGAGGGGAGGACATTCTGCGCTATCCCCACCTTCCAGAGCTGCTGGATCTTTTTGAAGCACACGGCAAGCGAGTCGCCCTGCGCACCCCCGGGCACCTGCTCTCGGAGCCCTCCTTGTGCGCGCGCTTCGCCGGGCGCGGCGTGGTCTTCGAGCTCACGTTCTTCTCCTGCGATCCCCGCGTCACCCACCGCATGTCCGGGAGCAACGAGGCGCACCGGCAGCTCTGCCGCGCCATTGGGAACCTCGCGGCCCAGGGCATCCGGAGCCGCGTGTCTGTGGTGGTGACCCGCGACAACGTTGCCGGCCTGGCGGATACGATCCGGTTCCTTGCGGACGAGCTGGGTGTCTTGGAGGTCACTCTGCCCGTGTTCAGAACCCCTGCGCCCCAAAGCAAGCTCACCCAGCCTCCGCCCGCGGGCATGTGCCAGCACCCCCCCTTCGACCTCCTGGGAAAGCAGCTCGGCCAGCTCGCCGCGAGGCTCCCCCCGGGCAGCGGGGAGAAGCTGTGCCTCCTCGGCTGTCCTCCCTGCCAGATCTCCGAGGAGATCGCCAGCGCCATCGCCGCCAGTGGCGGGCTCTCCCTCAGCCTCGCCCCTCCAGCCATTGCCGCCTCCCGGAGCCTCCACCGTGCCTGCGCCGACTGCCCCCTGCGGGGCGGATGCGGCTTCATGGACGGGCGGTACCCCAGGCACCTCCCCCTGCTGCATCCAAACCCCGACGCTGCCGTATCGGTGGCAAGGATCCTGGCCAGCGGCCAGGCACGACACGACTCCCTCCACAACCTGCTTCGGGACCTGCGCGAGCTTGCCAGAGGGGGCGATCTCATCGCCGTCCAGCAGGGAGCCGGGGCCGGAGTGTTGCTGCGCAGCTACCACGACGGCCTCCTCTTCCCAGGGCCGAGCGACAGCCTCCTGGGCGAGGCCGTCACCCTGGAAGCCTTCCTGGAGCGAGCCACCACCGCCTTGCTCATCCGTCCGGGCCCCCAAAGGCCCGGGGAGCGCCTGGCCGTGCATCCTCTCAGCCAGGGGGCCAACCCCGACCACCTCCGCAACACCCCCCTTGAAGCGGCCAGGTGGCCGGGCACAGTGCTCCTGTGCACCCACATCCCCCGCTGGGACACTGGTTCCTGGCTGCAGGAGCCTCGGCGAGAGCCCTACAGCGGCTCGTAGGCGCCGATGCTGGGAGGAGACGCATAGCAGCGCCCGAGCATGTCGCCGGTCACACCAGCCACAGGGGTCCCCGCCCCGGCTGCCGGGCTGGAGGGGCCGATCTCCCAGCCGTTCGTGAAGCCGGGATCCAGCCCGTACAGGCCCCCAGTCTCTGTCACAGGCAGGTTGGTGGGCTCCGAGTCCCCGGGCGAGTCGTGGGCGTACCACAGGTTCGTCGTGAACACGAAGGTGGAGGGAGCGGTGGCGGGGCCAATGTTGACATAGGTGGAGATGTCTGAGCGGGAGAAGTACACCAGGTTGTTGATGAACGTGCAGTCGGACGCGGGCAGGAAGTCGTAGCCGCTCAGGCTGGTGGTCTCCTGCAGGATGCGCAGCAGCCAGTTGCCGGGATTGACAATAGTGTTGTTGGCAGCCAGGCACTCCACGCAGCCCACAAAGGCCATGGGTGTGACCGCCCCCACGAACACATTTGCCACCGCGCGGATGTCCCGCGCCTCAAAGGGCGCCGCCATGTCGGCCACGGGCGGCCTGAAAAACTCGAAGCCGGTGGATCCGCCCATGTTCAGGCCCCGCTCCCCTGCATCGACGATCATGTTGGCGCGAATCTCGATGTCCTCCGCTCCCCCCTTGGACTGCACCGCGTTGCCGCTCAGGTCGTGGAAGCTGTTTCTCGCAATGAGCCCGCGGTGGCACCCCACATGGTCCACCCCGCTGCCCGACCCTCCGCCCCCGCAAAGGGCAATCTCGTTGTCGATGACGAAGTAGTCATTTACCCCCGACAGCTTCAGGCAGTCCTGGTTGCCCCCCGACCCCACGTCGTGGATGTAGAGGTTTCGGAAGACCAGGTCGTGGGTGGCCAGGTCGTTGCCGTAATCCCCGCCGTCGTCGCAGTTGATACCGTTGGACGTCTGCCCGGTCACCTCCATGTCGTGGATGATGACGTAGCGAGCCCTGACCAGGTGCAGCGCCTGGGATCCTCCCTGGATCACCGGCCTCGCCTCGCCAGGGGCCCCACCGATCCAGATGGGCGCCCCGGCGCTGCCGGCCAGGTCCGCTATGTATGTGCCCCCGGAGTAGGTCCCGGCGTGGACCACCACCGCGGTCCCCGGCACGGCCAGGTCGGCGGCGTGGCCAATTGTGGCGTATGGGTTGCCGGCCGTCCCGTCGCCCGCCGAGTCGCTCCCGCTCACAGAGACGTGGAGCTGAGATGTTGGCGAGAGACCATCTTCGAAGGTGACTATCTGCCCGCAGCTCCCCGGCACCACGCTGGCATCTCCCCCCGCGTCTCCCCCCGCGTCGGTGGGAGATGCGCCGTCGCGGTCAACCGCCCCGTCCGGCCCCAAGCTCCCATCGCCGCCAGTTGCCGCATCCACGGCGCCGTCCCCGCTGGAGATGTCGTCGTCCCCGCAGCCCAGTGATCCCAGGAGCAGCATGGCCGCAGTCAACCCCAGCGGGAGCCGCCACGGCACACGCAGACCGATCCCCCTCGGGCATGGTAGGGTCTTTGTTCGCATGGTGTCATCCCTCCTTGACCAGTTGAGCATCCCATCTTAACACCATATCCCCTCTGGTCATGAGGGTTGTCGCCCAGGCGCCCAGGCCCGAGGTGGGCGGGTGCCCCGGATCGGGAGATCCGGGATCTGCCGGTTGACTCATGGGCCGGGCCCAGGCAGGATTGGCTCGCCAACCGCAATGGAGAGCCCATGCCCAACCACATCGACACATTGCTGCTCCTAGCACTGCCGGCCTCGGGGAAGTCCGAGGCGCGCCGGTTCCTGCTCAACTTCCCCCTGGAGAAGCGCCTGGATCTCTTCCACGTGGCCGACACCACCCAGCTCGACGACTTCCCCTATGTGCACTACATGCGCTGCGTGGACGACGCCTTGACCGCCAGGGGGAAGGCTCGGGTCTTTTTCAAGGGACCCCACAGCGGGTTCTTGAACCCCCTGGACTGGGGCACCTTGCTGCACCTGGTGGGGGACGACTACCGGGTGATGAAGAACCCCCGGGAGCCGTCGCCGAGCGAGGATCCCAGGGAGCTCTTCTCTCGGCTGGACGCCGCCCGTGGCGCCGTGGGTGCACCGGCGGTGTTCGAGCCCATGGACCCGAGCCTGCGGGAGGAGCTGGCCGCAGCCCTGGCTCCCGACACCCGCCGCCTGGTGGAGGAGCTCTTCGGCTCCCGACCCGAGAGCATCGACGAAAGGACCCTGGTCATCGAGTTCGCCCGGGGGGGACCCGAGGGGGCCGAGATGCCCCTTGAGCCTCCCCACGGCTACCAGTGGAACCTGGCCCAGCTCCCCGCAGAGCTCCTGGAGCGGGCCGCGATCCTGTACATCTGGGTGACCCCGGAGGAGTCGCGCCGCAAGAACATCGAGCGAGCAGACCCCGATGATCCTGGGAGCATCCTGGCCCACAGCGCCCCCGAAGAGGTCATGCGCGGT
>JAJRWW010000048.1 GCA_024276595.1 Myxococcota bacterium | reverse complement strand
TCCCCCCCGAGTCTGTTATCACCACCGACGCCCCTTCCATGAGCCCCACAAACTCCAAGTAGCCCGTGGGCTCGATGAGGTCGATCTGGCTGGTCTCAGCCAGCTCACCCAGCCGGGCACGGGTGCGAGGATGCACCGGGAAGATCACCGGGAGCTCCCCGGCCAGGTCCGAGAGCCCGCCGAGAATCTCTGCGAGTGGGGCCCTGTGGTCCACGTTGGCGGGGCGGTGCAGGGTGACCAGGGCGTAGCCGCGCTGTGTGGCCCTCGGCCCGCAGGGGAGCCGCGCCAACAGCCCCCTCCCGGCCTCGGTGGCCCTGGGCAAGAGGCGCAGGAGTGTGTCAATCATCACGTTGCCCACGAAGCGGATCCGCTCCGCGGGGATGCCCTCCCTGGCCAGGTTCTCGTGGCAGTCAGACGAAGGCGTGAGCAGGAGATCGGCGAGCTGGTCGGTGACCACTCGATTGATCTCCTCGGGCATGGTGCGATCAAAGGAGCGCAGGCCCGCCTCCACGTGCGCCACAGGGACGCCCAGCTTAGCGCACACCAGGCTGCAGGCCAGGGTCGAGTTCACGTCGCCCACCACCAGCACCCAGTCCGGAGGATCGTCCACGATGATCTTTTCGAAAGCCTCCATTACTCGAGCGGTCTGCTGGGCGTGGCTGCCTGAGCCAACCCCCAGGTTGATGTCGGGCCGCGGCAGGCCGAGCTGGTCGAAGAACACCCGGGACATGTTCTCGTCGTAGTGCTGCCCCGTGTGGACCAGCCGCTGCTGGAAGCTGTCGCCTCTGGCCTCCATGGCGGCGATGATGGGCGCCACCTTCATGAAGTTGGGCCGCGCACCGGCCACGTGCAGGATCTCGGTCGTAGCCATCTGAAGCCTCCGAGGCAGAGTCTGAGACCAGGAAGTGTATGCGCCCTGGCACCGCGGCACAACACCATCAAGGCGAGGTCCACAGGGAGGAGCCCGCCGCTCGCCATGGCGCGGCTGAAATACGACCGCCCTTGCGATACTATGGCGTCCATGACCGCTGGCTCCAACAAAAGGCTCCGCCTGGACCAGGCCCTGGTGCGCGCCGGGCTCGCGCCCACCCGGAGCCGCGCCCAGGCGCTCATCCTGGCCGGAAAGATCTCGGTGGATGGGGAGCGGGCCCGAAAGGCCGGGCAGCAGGTCACCGACTCCCAGACCCTGTTGCTCTCTGAGCCGGCCCATGGCTACGTCTCCAGGGGCGGCGTGAAGCTGGCGGGCGCCCTGGACGCCTTCGGCTGGGATCCCACGGGTCGCGTGGTGCTGGACGTGGGGGCCAGCACCGGGGGCTTCACCGACTGTCTGCTCCAGCGGGGCGCCCGTGGGGTGATCGCCCTGGACGTGGGCTATGGCCAGCTAGCCTGGAAGCTGCGCCAGGATCCCCGTGTAACGGTTCTGGAGCGCACCAACATCCGCAAGGTGGATCCCGCCCTGCTGCACCCCCATCCCGACTCGGCCGTGGTGGACGCCTCGTTCATCTCCCTGCGGCTGATCATCCCGCGGCTCCTGGAGCTGCTCCCCCCGGCAGCACCGGTGATCGCCCTCATCAAGCCCCAGTTCGAGGTGGGCAGGGGTGAGGTGGGCAAGGGCGGCGTGGTGCGCGACCCCGTGGCCAGGCAGGGGGCCGTGGACGGGATCGTGACCCTGTGCGAGGGCCTGGGCTGCGAGGTCCGGGGCACGGTCACCTCCAGCCTCGCCGGGCCCAAGGGGAACCTGGAGGAGCTCATCCTGCTGCTCACGCCAGGTCCTTGACCCGCCAGATCGCCGCCTGCTATCGTCACCTCACCGCCTGCGGACACCACATGGCCAGCAACAACCCCCACGATCACTCCGCCCACCCGGAAGACCTGGAGGCCGTGGCCGCCTGGGAGCCCCCCTCGAAGCCCGGGAGCCTGGCGGGCGTGCTCCCCAACAGGTGGGTCCGGCGGCTGGTCATGGGGGCCATCCCGCTGCTGGCCATCGCCTTCGGGTCGGGCCTCATCGCCGTCTCCCGCTTGAGCGTTTCGCGATCTCTACAGATCTTCGGGACCGCCGAGGACGGCAGGGCCACCACCACCCGTGAGCTGAGGGCCCAGGAGGTACGAGCAGAGCTGGTCTCAGGGAGGCGCAACGCCCTCAGGGTGGCAGTGTGGAACCGCGTTCGGAAGAGATTCGAGCGGCACTTCAAGGCCACGCTCTCCCTGAGCGGTCCTGCCACCAGGCCCCAGGCTCTCCTGTCGGCGCGGTCCGGGCCCGGCTACGCCCTGGACGCCAACTTCACCCTGCCCCGACTGCGCTCGGGCCGATACAGCCTCCGCACGGTGGCCACGTGCGGAGGCAGGGAGCTAAGCTCCACCGTGCCAGTGAAGGTCGTCTCTCGCCCTTTGCGGATGCCGCTGGTGGAGACCAACCCACCCAAGAATGGGACAAGACCACCCCAGTCCCCGCCAGGACCTGACGGGGTGCTGTTGGAGATCCTCCCGCCAGTGGGCCGCCTGGTGGCCAGCGAGCTGCCCGAGAGCATGGTGGTGCGCACAACCGACGCCACCGGCCTGCCGGTCCGGGTCCAGTTCGAGATCAAGCTCAAGGGAGGGATGCTCTACCGCGCCCGACCCGGGATGCAGGTGGTCAAGCCCACCCGCACCGACAGCCTCGGCCTGTTCGGCTTCAAGGTCCTCTCCAGGCGCCTCTCCCTCAGCCTCGAGGTCAGCTACAAGACCCGAGGTGGGCAAACAGCCACCACCGTCGTGAGCTTCCCTCAGCGCACCGCGGTGGCTGCCATCCTCCCGGACCGGCTCGTGGCGAGGCCCGGCGAGCACCTGGGGCTCCTGGTACAGACCAAGTCCAGGTCGGGCCACGTGTATCTCGAGGGCCTGGTCGGTGGGCGCCGCTTCTGGATGGCCTCCAAGGCGGTCTCGGACGGGGTCGCGCGCCTCCGGGTAAGGGTGCCCACCAGGCCGGGGCTGTTCAGGATCCAGGCCACCGATGACTTTGCCAACCCAGGGAGCGCCCTGGCGAGCCGCACCCTCTTCGTGGACCCGGCAAAGCCCTCGGACCTGCGCTGGCTCGTGCGCCTCGCCCGGGCAGTCAGGGCCCAGCTACCCACATGGGATCGGCACACCAGGGCACACGTGGACAGGCTGCTGGAGAGGAAGCTGCTCACCCACCCCGGGACCCGGTCGGGGGTGGCCGCCGCCTACCTGCTGTCGCGGCTGGATCACCAGCATTACCCCACCGCCTGGCTGGCCGACACCTACGAAGCGGACGCACGGCGCACGAGGGCTCGCCGCAAGCGCCTGCAGACCTACATGATCCTGGGGCTGGCCTTCACCGGGCTGCTGCTGCTGGGGGTGGTGGGCCCCCTGGTCTACACGAACGTGCTCTTGCACCGCCAGGGCGCGGCAGAGCGAGACGCCCTCATGGAAGAGTTCGAAAAAGAGCTGGCCTCGGGTCGACCAGAGCACCCTGGGACCGGGGGAGACCGGAGCCATGAGACCAGAGAGCACCTCGTCGAGGGCTCAGACCGGCCAGGGCTGGACCGGCGCGCTGTGGGGCGCGAGCGCCTCGCCAGGCTGCAGCACCGGGTTCAGATCGCAATGGTCGCCGGGGTTATCATCCTCGCCGTCACCATGGTGCTGATCCTGCTTTTGAACCTGACCTGGAGCCAGCAGTTCTGATGGAGCGACGATGAAGGGAATGATCCTGGCAGCGGGGTTCGGCACGCGGCTTGGAGAGCTGGGCATAGACCTGCCCAAGCCTCTCTTTCCAGTCTGCAACGTGCCGCTCATAAGGTGGGTGGTCTCTTGGCTCGTTGGAAACGGCGTGGACGACATCCTGGTCAACCTGCACCACCGCGGGGAGCTGATTAAGCAGGAGCTGGGCAGGGGGGAGGAGCTCGGGGCACGGATCTCCTACTCGGAGGAGGTTGGGCAGATCCTGGGCACCGGGGGCGGCGTGAAAAGGGTCCTTTCGCATTTCGGCAATGAGACCTTCGTTCTCGTCAACGGCAAGATCGTCGTGGACCTGGACCTTGGGCTGGCCCTCGAGGCTCACCGCAGGATCGGAGCCCTGGCAACCATGGTGCTCAAGCCGGACCCCGACGCCGCCCGGTGGGGCGCCATCGGGGTCGACCCTTCGGGGCACGTGGTGCGCTTCCTGGGAAGGCCCGCCGCCGGGACCTCCACCGCGGCCACAGATGCTCAGGAGCACATGTTCACGGGGATCCACATCCTGGAGCCGGCCTTTGTCAGGCGCCTGCCCGACGGCCCCTGCTGCATTGTCAGGGCCGGATACGGGCCAGGGTTCGACCACGGGGTACCCCTGGGAGGCCATGTGCACGAAGGCTACTTCTGGGATCACTCCACTCCTTCACGGTTCTTGCAGGGCAACCTGAACCTGGTGACAGGCCGGGGCCGCGGTCGCCCTGCCCCTGGCCCGGTCACCGGAGTCGCACCCGATGCAGAGGTCCACGCCAGCGCCGAAGTGGACAGCCTCGCCCTGGTGGGCGCCGGGGCGCGGATCGCCGCAGGCGCCCGGGTAGGCCCTGGCGTTGTGATCGGGCCCGGCGCCGAGGTGGGCGCTGGAGCTCACCTCACGCGAGCGGTGGTCTGTGGTGGCGCAGCGGTGACCGTGGACCTCGACAGCGGGGTGGTGGGGCCCGGGGGGAAGCTCACTCCAGTGGATCTGAGCGAGGTCGGTCCTCGCTCCGGGCCAGCGCTCCCCGGCTGAGGGATCGCCCCTGGCCCGCTCGCTAATCCTGGGGCTCGATGCGAGCCAGGACAACTGTGATGTTGTCCTTGCCGCCGGCCTTGTTGGCCGCCTCGATGAGGTCATCGCAGGCGCGATCCAGGTTGGGCTGGGCCAGGGTCACCTCCAGGATCTCCTGGTCGCTCACCATGTCGGTGAGCCCATCGGTGCACAGCAGAAAGATGTCTCCCAGCCCCGGGGCCACCCGCTGCACATCCACCTTCACCTCCTCCTTCATCCCAAGGGCTCGACTGACCACGTTGGACTGGTGCACCGTATGCTGGGCCTCCGCGATGGTGATCCCCTTCATGCGGGCGTAGTCGGTCACGAAGGCGTGGTCCTCGGTGAGCTGGACGATCTCCCGCTCCTGCTCCCGCAACCGATAGATGCGGCTATCTCCCACGTGGGCCAGCATGGCGTAGTCCTCGTCGAAGAGGATCACCACGATGGTGGTGCCCATGCCCTTGCGCTCCTTCGTGGCCTGCCCCTCCTCGAAGATGAGCTGGTTGGCCAGCATGACCGAGGTGGCCATGCGATTCTCGTTGTGACGGCCGTGCCCCACCTTGAAGGGCCAGGTGACCTGGGCGTCGTCCTGGGTGTCGCGGAAGTACTTGATGACCGTCTCCACGGCCATCTCCGAGGCCACCTCCCCACAGGCGTGCCCGCCCATGCCGTCGGCCACGATGCCAATCATCTCCTCGTCTGGCAGGTAGAAGTAGTCCTCGTTGTGGTCCCGCTTCCGCCCCACGTCCGTCTCACCAGAGAAACGCACGCGCCAGTTGTTGAATGGAAAGGAGGTGCTCACAGGGTCCGAGTCTATCCGGCCAAACCACCGGGGTCAATGGAACGCAGGCCGTCGGGCCACCGGGGTCGATGGAACGCAGGCCGTCGGGCC
>JAJRWW010000528.1 GCA_024276595.1 Myxococcota bacterium | reverse complement strand
GGAGAGCCAGTCCACTCCTCCGCGACCGTCTCGGAGCACCACGTACACAACGCAGTCCCCCGATGTCTCCAGGGTCCAGGTAGTCTCCGCCACCTCGCAGGCTGGAGGCTCCCCTGGGTCCGGACCGGCGGTACAGGTGACAGACCCGGTGTCTGGCTCCAGCTCACCGCAGTCGCTGTACCAGGCAAGCCCGAGCGCGGCCGTCTCCCCCTCCGCCGCTCCAAGCAGGAGGTCCACGCTCTGTGGGTCCACCGCCGCTGCGAGAGACACCTCCAGGGGCTCTCCGTCCCCTCCGGGCGAGGGCAGGCTCATCACCTGGGATGCGTCCGCCCATGTCCCGTCCACCTGAAGCTGGAGCAGCGCCGGGGTGGATGGGGCCCCAGAGGCGGTCACGTGGACACGCTTGAGCGCCACCAGGCAGCGCTCGGAGGGGGCCTCATCCCGGTAGGCGCGCACACATTGCTCACTGTCCACGTCGTCGGCGACCACCAGCTCCACGTACACCAGGGCCGCCCCCTCGTCATCCGTGGGAATGCTTGCGGGCACCCTGTAGACGGCCGTGGCGTCCCTGGATGCGTAGCACAGCGACGCCGTGGGCTCGTCCTGGCACCGGGGCACCAGGAGATCGCCGCCTCCCAGGCGCCTGCTCACGCAGGAGTCGATGGTGTCGGTGACTCCGGGCACACACACCAGCCAGAGGTACTCGGGGCCAGCACCTGGCCAGTACACCAGGCTGTCGAGGCGCACCTCCTGCCCCGGCGCCGCGGTGGATGGCTCCGCCCGCAAGGCCAGCACCTGGGGCGAGTCATCCAGGCGAGAGGCCGGGGGTAAGTCCGGGACACACCCGACCGCCTGCACGAGCAGCATCGCCCCCAACACCGCGCGTCGAGCGGCTGGCTCCAGTGCCTGGAGGGTCATATCTTCCCCCTGATCCCCAGGGACGGCACGATGGGGAGACCCTTGAGCATGCCGTTGCGGGTGAAGTTGAAGTTGTACTGGACGAACTCGGAGGTCTGGTAGCTGTAGACGTTCTGAATGTCCAGGTAGATGGCCAGCATCCAGCGCTTCCAGACGAACTGCTTGTCCAGCCGAATGTCGAGCTGGTGAAAGGTGGGCATGCGTCCAGCCCGCACTGACCCGGGAGCGCCCAGGTAGGTGTTCCCGTCCGAGTCGAACAGCCCCGCCGTGTAGAAGTCCTCCGGACGCCCCGAGGCCAGGCGAAAACGCAGCCCCAGCGCCCAGCCCCCTGGCCAGGTGGCCGAGACCACGAAGGTGAGCAGGTGGGTCTGGTCGTCCTCGAAGAGCTCCCAGGCCCCTCCCCTGTCGAAGCGCCGCTCCGACCGTAGCAAGGTGTAGCTGAGCCAGGCGAAGCACTTGACCGCCTTCAGCCACCTGGGGCAGTCCCCGTTGGAGGCCTTCTTGAGAAGCAGCTCGCCACCGTAGATGCGCCCGCTCCCCTGGTTGGCCAGGTTCTCGGGCACGGGGCCGCTCGGCCCGGCGACCCAGGAGTCGCTCTCGGCGATCACCCCGTACAGGCGCTTGTAAAAGCCCGTCACGTCCAGAGTCAGCGACGGCAGGATCTTCAAGGAGACCCCCAGCCCCACGTGCAGGGCTCGCTCGTGGCGCAGCTTCGGGTTGCCGCCCAGCAGCCTGTGGATGCGCTCCACCTGCGGCTCCTGGCTGAAGAGCCCCACCGCCGCGGAGACATCCAGCCTGCGGGGAAGCAGCGTCAACCTCGCGGTGATGCGTGGGTCCAGCACAAAACGGCTCACCTGTGCGGCGCGGAGGTACTCGCCTCGGAGCCCCGGGATGACAGACAGCGCCCTGGTGGGCCTCCATGTGGCCTCGGCAAAGACCGCCTGGCTCACCACGGTGGTCCAGATCTCCGTGCCAGGGACATCCAGCTCGGAGGCGTCCTCGTTGTTGAGCAGGGCCAGCGAGAGGGCCGACGGGTACGTGGAGAGGCGCGACCTGCCCACCTCCCCCACCAGGCCCAGCAGCAGGCTCAGGGTCCTGTGCACCTCGTAGCCGTAGTGGAGCCTCCAGGACATGCGCCCTATGTCCTCCACCGCCTCCGGCCCGGGCCCTGACTCGGTGCGGGTGTATCCACCCGCCAGCGAGAGTCGGAGCCGGTGCGCCCCGAAGCTGCGCTTCCAAAGGGCGATGGTCTTGGCAAAGAGGGTCACATGCACCGTCTCGAAACGCTTGGTGTCCTCTATCCGGCGCTTGAGGCGGTCGTCGGAGCCAAAGGCGATGATCCGCAGACGACCGCCGCCCACCGGGTAGTCGAAGAGGGCCTGGTAGTCGTAGTAGGCCGCGGTCAGGGCGATGTCGGGCAGGAGGGCGAAGATGGCATCTATGTGTGCCCGGCGCAAAGACAGGGCCAGGCTGCCCCGCCCAACCGGGCCCTCCACCAGCGCCCCCACGTCCCAGAGGTCCGCGTCCAGGTAGCCGTGCCATCCGTCCCGGCGCGGGCGCCTGGAGTAAACGTCCACGATGCCTCCCATGGTCCTGCCGTAGCGCACGGAGAAGTTGCCGGGCAAAAAGTCCAGGCGCCGGATCAGGTCCGAGTTGAACACCGAGGAGAGGCCCATGAAGTGGTATAGCTGCGGGATGACGTGCCCCTCCAGCAGGACCCTGGTGTCCCGCGGGTCCGAGCCGCGAACCAGCAGAAAGCCCAGGCTGAAGCTCGCCCGTCCCACCCCCGGCATGTTCTGGATGGCGCGCAGCGCGTCTCCCTGGGTGCCGGGGATCTTCTCCACCACCTCCACGGGCACCGTGTACCTGGTGACCTCCTTGCGCAGGGCCCTGCCCACCACCACGGTCTGATAGGGGTCGTAGACGAGCCGCTCCACGAAGTACTCCACCGAAAGCCTGCTCGCCGGGGCGAGCCTCTCGCTCACCTTGAACGGGAAGCAGCCCTGGGCACGCACCTGCACGAGGTAGCGCCCCGGCGGGAGGACCAGCCGGAACCGCCCCTTGCTGTCGGTGTGCGCGCTGCCCGCGGGACGACCGCCGCCCTTGGGGAACGCGACGACCTCCACGTCCTCCAGGCGGTTTCGGGTGCCCTTCTCCCGCACAACGCCCCGGAGCAACCCGAGCAGCGCGGAGGGCCTCCTGTTGCCGCGGCGGGCAGCCGGCGGTGGGCGCCGACGCTTCCCACCCTTGGCCACAGCACGCGCGACACGGCGGGCAGGAGGTCTGGGCCCCTTCGCCGGGCTCAACCTAAATGGGTAGGCGACCCTGATCTTCACCACAACGGGCTTGCCCCCCACGGTGGCCGGCCTGTAGAGGAACTGTCTCACCGCCCACAGGGCGGCCCTGTCCAGGTCGGCGCCGGCCGACTTGACCACCTGGGCGGCCGACACCCTCCCCCGGGTGTCCACGGTCACGTGCATGACCACCACGCCCTGCCGCCGAGCCGCAAGGGCCGCCGGCGGATAGGGGGCGCGTACGGGCTTTATCAGCTTTGGGTAGGTGACCTTGACCGCCGCAGGCGCCCCGGATGCCGCATCACCGCCAACGACCAGGGCTACCAATGTAACGGGCACAAGCAGGGATCTGGCCACATCCAAGCTCCGCTGGTTCGATCTCGTGCCATGACATTAACACTTGTCGTGACTCTATTCCATGCGCCCGCTCGGAGCGCCCTCATACAGCCCGCGGGACCTGATGTGGGCCAGCACAGCACCGGGCACCAGCCCGGTCACGTCCTCTCCCCGCCCGAGCCGCTCCCGGATCTCACTGGAGGAGATGTTGGGCAGCGAAACCCCTGTCACGCCCGCGGCCTCTGCGCGGCCCACCACGAACAGCTCCGCCAGCTCCTGGATCCTCTCCCACTCCTGCCAGCGCTCCACCTCTCCGAGGATGTCGGAGCCAAGCACGATGACCCAGCTCGCCTCCGGGCGTTGCTCCCGGAGGTGCTCCAGGGTGACGATGGTGCGGCTCACTCCTCCTATGGTCTGCTCCACGTCGCTCACCAGCGCACGGGAGCCAAAGGGCTCCGCTGCCATGCGACACATGAGCAGGCGATCCTCGAAGGGCGCCAGTCGCTTGTCAAAGGCGTGGCGGAAGCAGGGCACGAGCCAGACCTGGTCCACCCCGCCCACGGAGAGGGCCAGGGTGCAAACGAGCTGGTGAGCCACGTGGGGCGGGTCAAAGGAGCCCCCGAAGACTCCGATGCGCCGGGTGAGCTTCGAGGCTGCGCTCACGGTATCACCGATGGCTCCCCTGGGCCCCATGCCCGTACAGCAGAAAGGGCTCACGCCGCTCCCTGAATGACTCCTCCCAGGAGCGCCAGCTCCCCCGAAGGGTCTGAAGGTCTGCCCCGCCATCCACGAGCCGGCGCAGGGTGTCGTCCCCTGCCAGCAGGTCAATGGCAGGGATGTCGCTGACGAACTCGTATGCTCTGGTGCGCCAGCGGAGCTGCTCCGGGTACAGCGAGCGCACCGTGGAGATGAGCGCCACGCCGGTGAGATACGGGCGGAAGGCTCGGCGATCCGTGACGTGGATCTGCACGCCACCGCAGAGCTCCCCTACGTGCTTGTGGAACTGCGGCAGAAACCACGCCGGGCGGAAGGCCACCCCGGGCAAACCCAGGTCACAGAGGGCGCAAGCGAGGTCGTCTGCATCCACGAACGGAGCCCCCACCAGCTCGAAGGGGCGCGTGGTGCCACGGCCCTCGCTCAGCTCGGTGCCCTCCACAAGGCAGAGGCCAGGGTAGACGAGGGCGGTGTCGAGGGTGGGCATGTTGGGAGAGGGCATCACCCAGGGCAGCCCGCAGTCGTCAAAGAGCATGTCCCTGCGCCACCCCTCCAGCTCCACCACCGTGAGCTCCACGTCCAGCCTCCTGTCCGCCCGGTACAGCGAAACCAGCTCGCCGATGGTCATCCCGTGTCGGTTTGGCACGGGATGCAGGCCCACGAAGGAGGCGAAGCCCCTGGCCACCGTTCCGCCCTCCACCAGCTCGCCACCCAGGGGGTTGGGACGATCGCAGACCACCACCTCAACGCCCTGCCCTGCGGCCACCTCCAGGCAGAGGGCCACGGTCCAGGTGTAGGTGTAGTAGCGGCTCCCGATGTCTTGCAGATCGCACACCAGCACATCCAGATCGGCTAGCTGCTCCGGCGCGGGCCTGAGGCTCTCCGGGGTATCCCCGTAGAGGCTCACCACCGGAAGCCCCGTGCGTCGGTCTCGCCCTCCCCCCACCGCGACCATGTCCTGAGCCGCCCCGCGC
>JAJRWW010000527.1 GCA_024276595.1 Myxococcota bacterium | reverse complement strand
CAGACGATCCAGGAGATGACCGCTCGCCTGGAGGAGCTGGGCCCTTGCGACATGAAAGGCAGGAAGGTGGCCTGATGCACTACGCGACCCTTGGCACCGCCAATGGACTGAGGCCGGCGCTGGCCACAGTGCTGGGAGACCTCCTTGACCGGGATGTGGTGGAGGCCGTCATGGTTCCCACCCGCCAGGCTCACCGGCAGGTGGTGATGCAGAGCCTCATCACCAGCCGGTCAGAGCTGTCGGGGGTGGACCCCTTTGCCCCGGTGGTCACCAGCAACGCCGCCAAGCTGCTGGTCGCCCTCACCCAGCGCCCGAGCGGCCGCCCCGTGGCCGTGGTGCTGCGAAGCTGCGAGGTCAGAGCAACCATCGAGCTGGCCAAGCTCCACCAGGCTCACCTGGAGGACATCCTGCTCATAGGCATGGATTGCCACGGACGATACGAAACGAACACCTACCTGTCCTTGGCGTCAGAGCACGAGCACCTCTCCGACACCTTCGTGCTCCAGGCTGCAGGTGGTGGTGGCACGGGCCTCGACGGCCAGGATGTGGCCACCGCCTGCAAGATCTGTGAGCGACCTGTCTGCGACGGTGTGGACCTGCGGCTGGCCCTCGTGGGCGCCGACCCCCGGGAGCAGATCTGGCTGGAGGCCCTCACGGAAAGGGGGCGTGAGGCTCTGGAAGCGGTCGGCCTGGAGCTCACGGAGGGCTCACCGGAGGGCCGGGCAGAGGCCACGGCAGACCTGGTGAGCCAGCGAGAGTCGGCCAGCGGCCAGGTGCTGGGGGACTTCGTCGCACGAACGGACAGCGTGGATGGCTTGCGGTCGGTGCTGGCTGGCTGTGTCAACTGCTACAACTGTCGCGTGGCGTGCCCTGTTTGCTACTGCCGGGAGTGCGTGTTCGTCACCGATACCTTCAGGCACGACGGTGAGCAGTACCTGGCCTGGGCCCAAAAGCTCGGAGAGCTGAAGCTGCCCACGGACACGGTCTTTTATCACCTGACCCGCATGGTGCACATGTCCACCCTCTGCGTGGGATGTGGGCAGTGCTCCAGCGCCTGCCCCAACGACCTGCCCCTCATGGAGCTCTTTCGTACGGTCTCACGGCGGACCCAGGGCCGTTTCGGCTACGTTCCAGGGCAGGATCTCCAGGAGCCCCAGCCCATGGCCACCTTTCACGACGAGGAGCTCGGAGAGGTTACCGGGCAGACCAAGTAGGAGAGGCCCATGGACGGACATTCCAAAGACACGAGCCTGGAGGAGTCGAGCGTCGGTCGTGTGCTGGTTGTTGGCGCTGGCGTGGCGGGGATCCGCGCCGCCCTGGACCTGGCGGAGGTGGGCTACAATGTGGTGCTCACCGACAGCTCCCCGGCCATCGGTGGCATCCTGGCCAAGCTGGATCACCAGTTCCCCTCGGACCACTGCGGCATGTGCAGGATGCTCCCGGTGGTGGGCAGGGAGTACGCATCCCAGTACTGTATGCGAAAGAGCTTGTTTCACGACAAGATCCGAATCCTGCCCTTCTCGGAGCTGCGCTCAATTCGCGGCGACCCCGGCGCCTTCGAGGTGGTCCTCGTCAAGCTGGCAAGGCACGTGGACACGGAGATCTGCGTGGGCACGGGTTACTGCAGCGATGTCTGCCCGGTGGAGGTGACAGACGAGTTCAACCAGGGCCTGACCATGCGCAAGGCCATCTACCGGCCAGTGCCCCACAACTTGCCCAACATGTACATCATCGACGCCCAGGCCTGCAGCCGGTGCGGAGAGTGCGTGCAGGTGTGCCCCGTGGACGCCATCGATCTCGACGCCGCGGACGAAGAGGTCTCCTTTGCAGTGGACGCGGTCATTCTCGCCGCCGGCACCGAGCTCTTCGACCCGGCGGAGCTCTCGGAGCAGCTCGCCTACTCCCGGTCGCCCAACGTGGTGACCGCCCTGGAGCTCGAGCGGCTCATGAGCGCCTCGGGGAGATTTGACGGCACCCTGCGTCGCCCCGGTGACGGGGCCGCGGCCCACAAGCTCGCATGGCTGCAATGTGTCGGGTCTCGAAGCCGCGCCCACGGACAGGACTTCTGCTCATCCATCTGCTGCATGTTCGCCCTGAAGGAGGCCGTGCTCGCCCACGAGAAGGGGCCAGAGGACCTGGAGACGACCATCTTCTACATGGACATGCGCACCTTCGGCAAGGACTTCTATCGCTACCGGGAGTATGCGGAGCAGGAGCACGGAGTCAGGCTGGTTCGCTGCCGCTCCCGCAGCGTGGAGCCCTTGGATGACGCTCGCCTGGCGGTTCGCTACTGGGACGACAGGTCGGAGAGGATCCTCACGGAGACCTTCGACATGGTGATCCTTTCCACGGGTCAGCGCCCCCCCCGCGCCGCCAAGGAGCTGGGTGGGCTGTTGGGCATGGATCTGTCCGCCCTGGGCTATCTGGAGACGCTGGGCTTCGAGAAGGTGAGGAGCTCGCGCGCGGGAATCTATGTCTGCGGCTCCTTCATGGGGCTGTCGGACATCTCCGAGTCCCTCACCAGCGGGAGCGCCGCCGCAGGTGAGGCCTGCAAGCTCCTGGTGGAGCTGGGCAAGGGCTGCTGCCCGGAGCCCGACCTCCCGCCGGAGCGGGATGTGTCCCGGGAGCTGGCCAGCGTCGCCGTGCTCCTCTGCCGTTGGAACCACGGCAAGCTCCCCCAGGGAGTGGAGCTGGAGGACCTTCAGCGCCAGCTCCTCCAGAGGGCAGGCGTGGGAGAGGTCCACGTCGTGGACGAGCTGTGCAGGGGGCAGGGCTACGAGCGAGCGGCAGAGCTGCTCCGGCAGTCCTCGTGTAACCGGGTGCTCT
>JAJRWW010000526.1 GCA_024276595.1 Myxococcota bacterium | reverse complement strand
GTCACCCTGCTGTGGGGGCTCCTCGTGCTTCATGGTCTCCCGGGGCGCCTGGCGCGTCGGAGTCGGTGAAGGAGGACCGGAACTTTATCCGTCAGATCCGTTGTCCTGCGGCGGTACCGGCCCCTGGCTCCGTAGCTGGTGCGCAGGAGGATCACCCGCCGCCGTTTCCCCGAGCAGGTCAAAACCTGGCTCACGGTGGCTCGGTCCCCCTCCACCTGGATCCTCGGTCTGTTGGCGTACCCGTGGAAGGCACGCCACACCCTGCAGGGCATGGAGCTGGATCGAAGACACCGGTGCCTGCCGCGCCTCCCGGAAGCTGCACGGGGATCCCCCAGGCAACCAGGGAAGTGGAGCTGCAGGTCGATCTGGTGGAGCTGAGCAAGGATCCCGCGGCTCCAAGGGGGGGCCACCCGCCGGAGCAGGTCCCTCCAGGGAATGGCCACCGCTTGGCGCCCCTCCCGTCGCGTCAAGAAGCGGCAGCGGCCCCCAGGGCCGCCCGGGCATGCCACCTCCAGCAGGTGCAGCGCCCGGAGGCTCGGCGGGAGCAGGCTGCTGGCGAGGCTCAGGCGGCGCAGGCGGGGTCGCCCGACAAAGCGTGCGCCGCGCACCTCCCACAGCCCGGGCGAGGGGGACCTGGGTCCAGGTGCCAGGCTGGCGCGGTATGGATCCAGCAGGAGCTGAATGGGGACCCCCACAACCAGGCGGAGGCGGCCACGTCCCGACCGGTGGGGCCAGGCGCTCGTCACCGCGCCAGGGGGGCGGTGGCCCTTGCGCAGGCGTACCAGGGACATGCGCAAGGTCTCGGTGGGACGAGCTGTGGCCTGGGTGACCCTGGCGGTCGCCGGGAGCGGGTGAGCCAGCCGGTTGCTCGGAGTGGCCTTGCCACACAGGGGCAACCGGCGGAGCCGCAGCTCCAGGACGGGCGGGTGGCGTCTGCGCCCCAGAACGGGCGCGTCACCAGGGTGCATGCGCACCACAAAGGTGAACCGCTGCCAGGGCCTGCCCTCGAGGACCACCAGGTCCGCGCTGATGGGAGTCAGCACGAGGCTCACCGACCGGGCGAAGAGGGAGGATGCCGCGCCGCTGGAGGCGCGCTTCTCAAGCTCCTTGGCGGGGTCGCAGCCCTGGGCACCGCTCGCCGCCCTCGGGCCGGGCGCGCCAGCGCTCACCTGCCCCACCAGCCGCTGCCGGTTCCGCTCCTGCCTGGCTCTACGGGCCAGCCTGGCTCTCCGGGCCCGGGCTGCCCGGGCCCGGGCCAGGCGCTGGGCGCGGAGCACCGCCTGCTCCTCCTCCCGGCTGTCGTCGCGGAGGGGCTCGCAGGTGCACGCCACCAGGGCGGTGGCCAGGGCGGACGCAATCCATTTCATCCGAAAAGACAAGGCGATGGACCGTTGCTCGATGCCGAGGCGCCCGGACAGTGTAGCAGCCCGAGGCCACGGAGGAAACGGGGTCGTCCTCCGCCCGATGCCCACCTGGTCTTTCCCTACCTGCCCCGGCCTGGGCTCCATGCAGCGCTCAGGCCATGACCAGGCGGTCAGCGCTTCTTGCGCTTGGTCTTCTTCCGGGCCTTGCGCGCGGCCTTGCGCTTGCTCTTCGCCTTGGTCCTGTCGGCGGCCCTGCGGGGCGGCCGAAACCTTCGCCCCGTCCCCTCTGCGGGGGGGCCTTCGCCGCCGGGCATGAGCCCCTGCATGGACTCCATGATCTGGTCCATGTCCATGCCAGCCATCTTGCGCATGCGGTTGAACTGCTTCAGGCCGGGGATCTTGCCCAGGAGCCCCTGCTGCTGGCCCAGCTCCATCATCATGCCCCGCATGGTGGCGAACTTCTCCAGCAGCTCCATCACCTCCATGTCCTTGCGGCCCGCGCCAGCGGCCACACGATGGACCCGGGACATGTGGTAGTGGCTGACCGCCTTGCGGCCCTTCTTTCGCCCCTTGCGATCCTTGATCTCCTCGAAGCTGGTGACAACGAAGAGCTCGGGGTTTGAGCGCTCAGCCCTGGTCATGGACTGGATTATGGACTCGATCTTGGTCAGCTCCCTGTCATCCACGGTCACCCCGTCGGGGAGCCCGTCCTTGAAGAAGGGGAGCTTTTCCACCAGGTCCTTGAGGGAGCCCATCTTCTGGATAGTCTTGATCTGCTCCAGGAAGTCGCCCATGTTGAAGCGACCCCTGAGCATCTTCTCGGCGTCCTCCTCGGCCTTCTGCTCGTCGATGACCTCCTCGAAGTCCTTCATGAGGCCGACCACGTCGCCCATGCCCAGGATGCGGCTGGCCAGCCCCTCTGGTCGGAACTCCTCGAGGCGGTCCAGGCCTTCGCCCATGCCCAGGAACTTGATGGGCTTGCCGGTGACGGCCTTCACCGAGAGGGCCGCGCCGCCGCGGGTGTCGCCGTCGAGCTTGGTCAGCACCACGCCCGAGAGCTCCAGCCGCTCGTTGAAGGTCTTGGCGGTGCGGACCGCGTCCTGCCCCATCATGGCGTCGATGACCAGCAGAATGTTGGAGGGCCTGACGCGCTTTTTTATCTCGTCCAGCTCCGCCATGAGGGGCTAGTCGATGGCCAGCCGCCCGGCGGTGTCGATGATCACCACGTCCCGGCCGCGGGTCATGGCCTCCTTGTAGGCGCGCTCGGCGATGGCCGGCGGGCCGCCGGAGTCGTCGCTGTAGACGGGCATGTCGAGCTGTCGCCCCAAGACCTTGAGCTGCTCGATGGCTGCGGGCCGGTACACGTCGGCGGCCACCAGGAGAGGCTTCTTTTTGTGCTGGGTGGCCAGGAACCGGGCCAGCTTGCCCACGGTGGTGGTCTTGCCCGAGCCCTGCAGGCCGGCCATCATGATGCAGGTCGGGCCCTTCTTGGCGAAGCTGAGGGAGCTGTCGGGCTCGCCCATGAGCGCGGTGAGCTCGTCCAGGCACGCCTTGACGAAATGCTCCCCAACGGTGACCTTCTGCTTCCTCCCGCGCACCTTGGCCTTGAGCTTGACCGTCTCCCCCAGCACGCTCTCTTTGACCTTGGCCAGAAACTGCTTGGTCACCCGAAACTCGACGTCCGCCTCCAGCAGGGACATGCGCACCTCGCGCAGGGCGTCGTCGATGTCGCTCTCCTGGACCTGAGCCTCGCCCGAGAGCCGCTGGCGTGCGGCCCTGAACCCTTTGGTTAGGGTCTCCAACATTGGGGTCTTCCTCCGTGCTCCGACCCTGAGGTGCGGCGGTCGATGGGAGGGAGAATATCGACCGCCCCGACGCCGTCGGAGCTGATATGTCACGGTCCGCCAGGCCCGTGGCCTCCAGGACATCCTTGGATGCACCCGGAGGCGCGCAGGGGTGTTTAGCACATACCACCGGACCTGGACAAGGAGCCTGGTGGCTGCGATTATGTCTCTGCCAACTTGCCAGGAGGATCCATGCGCTCACCAGACCCATCGGCCGCGCCGTTGGCCACCTTCCTGCTCGGGCTGCTCTGTGCGGCCACCTGCCTCCCCGCCGCCGCCACCGCCGCCACCCTGGAGTGCGAGCGAGTGGAGGACAACACCATCACCGTGGACGGCCTTCGGAGCGACTGGCGGGACGTCACCGTCAAGCCCCTCTCGGGGGGCGCCATCCTGTGGGGCAGGGGGCGCTGGCAGGGGAAGCCTGACCTGGAGGGAAAGCTCCGCTGCGCCCACGACTCCGGGGGAACCTATCTGCTGCTGGAGGTGAACGACGACCAGGTGGTGCGCACCAGCCGCGGCTCCACTCGCGAGGACCGGGTGGAGCTGGTCTTTGCCACCTCCACCGGTGCCACCAGGACCCTGCGCGTCCACCCGCCCAACGCCCGGTATCGTCGGCCCAGGGTGCGCTGGGTCAAGGGCCCCCGGTCCACCCGGGGGCTCACCTACAGGGTGATCCGGCTGCGCCACGGCTACGCCCTGGAGCTGAAGATGGCCAGCGGAGCGGTGCCGGGCTATGCTCTGGGCTCACCCAAGCTGCGCATGTCCGTGCGCATCATCGACCACGATGGAGGACCGAGCCGCAAGCCGGACACGATCATGGGGACCGGGGGGGCCACCGTGGCCACCCTCGGCGTGGTGGAGTACGACACGGCAAGGAAGCTGCTGGCAGGGTTTCTGAAGCAGAAGGGCCTCACCACCAAGAACATCCTCTACCAAAAGGTGGGCAACTTCATTACCGGGAAGGCGCTGGAGCAGCTCGTCATCGCTGGCACCTTCGTGGCCCTGCTGGGCGAGGATGTCGCCAAGGGAGGCGCCTACTTCGCCGTGAAGGCTCCCTGGGCCAAGAGGCAGACGGATCTCCTCCGCTTTCGAACCGTGGATCTGGATGGCAACGGGAACCTGGATATCGTCTACGTGGTGCGACAGCACGGGGCGGCCGGCCTGACCAGGGACATCCTGGTGGTGCTGCGCTTTTTGGACTCCAACCGCTTCGACATCTACTTCATGCACGAGGTGGCCAAGCGCCAGGGAGCGCGCTATCTCACCAACGGCTACAGGTTTGTGAGGAGGGGCAAGAAGACCGACATCGTGATCACCTTCGACAGGGCCGCGGGCTTTACCCGAAGCACCTACCGATCCTCCCACGGGGGCAACCTGGAGGGGCTCCTCACTCCCTGGGGCACCAAGAAAAAGACCTACCGGTTCGCCCACGACGGCTACACCGAGCGGTAGGCCGCCCGTCCCGGAGGAGAGGAGGTTCAGGGGGCGGTGAGGCGCTGGAGGTGATGGACCAGCACCATCACCGGGGGCAGGGAGGCCAGGTAGATAAGCCTCACCCGACCGGTCGAGTCCAGCAGCAGGAGGCGGGTGTTGGGGTAGGCTGGGATGCTCTGACCGGGCGCCGACCGGAGACGGGAGATCCAGGGAAGCCTCCGGGAAGGCCCTCCTCCGAGCGCCAGCGCAGCCACGCCTCGGCGCCGCCAGACGCGGCCCAGGCGAGCCAGCTTGCGCAGGTAGCCGGGGCACTCCTTGCACCTGGCCGGCACCAGCAGCAGCAGGGTGGCGCGGCTCCCGAAGTGGTGGCGCAGGCGGGTGCTCCTGGCCAGGGCCCCGGCGGGTGCCGGGCCCACGGGGGTCACCCGCAGCTCTCCCAGCCGGGCCAGGTCGAGCCCTGCCACCACCCCCAGGCGAGCAGGCGGCGCGGTCTCGGGCGGGGTGCCGGCGGTGGTGGCCGGTTTGCCGGCCAGGCCGGCCAGGGGGTTCTCCGCTCCCCGCAGGATCCTGTAGGCGGCCCGGGTGCGCAGATCCTGCACCACCTGCCTGGACCCGTCGGGCCAGCGGATCTCGACCCGGTCGGCTCGCACGGCCGAGCCCATGCCGAGGCGCACCTCGCCCACGCCGGCGGCGCCGCCGTCCGTGGCGGTGGTGAAGCTTTTTCCCAGGGACCAGGCGGTGACGGTGGCGCCGCTCGCCGGGACGCCCCTGCCCACCAGCCGAAGGGTCAGTGAGTTACCCCGGGGCTGGCGCCAGCGCCAGAGGCGCAAGGAGCCGTCCCGCGTTCGGAGGAGCAGCTCCGGCGTTCCGTCTCGGTCCAGGTCCAGGAAGAGGGCAGCGCGGACTCCGGCCGGCATGTCCAGGCCGGAAGGCCTGCCCACGTCCACTCTGCCGGCAGATGTGCCCAGCAGGAGCGTGGCGCCCCTGGTGGCGCCCAGGGGCCGACGGCTGCCGAGGGGCCCCGAGGGGAGGCCCAGGAGCTGGCGGGGGAGGGCTCGCGTGAAGTACATGGGGTCCAGGGGCGCGCCCCTTCCCGGGCGGTTTCCCCCGGCCAGCAGCACGTCCACCCTGCCGTCGGCGTCCAGGTCGGTGGCCGCCACGACCACGTCCCAGCCCATGGAGGCAGGGTTGGCGAGGGGCGCCCTGATGAACCCCGCTGGCGTGCTGCGAAGCCAGAAGGAGCCGGCCGTGGCCGCCACCAGGCGCTCGGGGAGCCTCCTGGGCTTTCGGAACGGGGAGCCCGGCAGGGGGAACCCGGGGGTGGAGTACTTCCAGGCCTGATCCGACCGCACCGCCGCCACCAGCACGTCCAGCCGACCGTCCCCGTCTAGGTCCGCGATGGCGCAGGCGCGTCCGAGCACCGAGGCCTTGGGGGTCGGAGCCGGGGTGAGCCGGCCCCGCCGGTTGAGCAGCACCCGGGTGGGCCCCAGGGCGTCCACCGCCACGGCGTCCGTGGATCCGTCCCCATCCAGGTCGCCGGTGCACAGGGCGACAATCTTGCCCCTGGCACCTGCGGCCACCTTGCGGAGAGAGGCGGCGATGCGTCGGGGATCGGGCACGAAGCCGCGGGATCGGTTTCTCAGCAGCGTCAGCCCATGGGCAGTGGAGAGAAGCATGTCCAGGCGCCCGTCGCCGTCCAGGTCCAGCCAGGCGGCGCTCAGGATGGGCCCGAGGCGCTCCAGGCTGGGAACGGGGACTGGGCGAAAGCTGCCACCGCCAGTGTTTCTCATGAGAACCGCGGACGAGGCGCGCCTCAGGACCAGCAGGTCCGGATCCCCGTCGCTGTCGGCGTCTCCGAAGACAGCGGCCCAGCCGCTGTCTCCTCGGGAGAGCACTGGCGTGCCCCGTCTGAGGGGAGCGCCGGGCCGGAGCCGGCCTCTGCCAGCCCCGAGGAGCAGCCTGCCCAGGCCTGGACCCGGAAGAAAGAGGTCCACCAGGCCGTCGCCGTTGACATCGGCAGCGGCGAGGCCAGGCCCCATGTCAGCCAGGATTGCACCCGGGGAGGTGGGATCCTTGGGTGGGATCCTCAGCCTCGGGATGGTCCGCGCCCAGCTTTGCGGGGTGCGATCCTGGAACAGGGCTCTGGTGGAGACCACGGTGCGCATCCCGTCGGCGCCGAAGCCGTCGATCTTCCAGGTGCTGTCCACGCTGCGACGCAGGGAGAGGGCGAGCGTGCCTCGGTCGGAGCGGCGGGCGCCGTTGGCCAGGCGACCGTCCACCTCCAGGGCGAGCGTTGCCTCGGCCAGGCGGTGGCTGGAGAAGCGGAGGCTCAGAAAGCTCACCGCCACCCTGTCGATCTTCTTGTACAGACGGAGCTGGCCGTAGAGGTCCTCGGCAAGGCCTCCTGCTCCCGGCCGCCCTCTCCAGCGGAATCGACGGATGGCCCCGTCCCTGCCTTCGGGGGCGGACCGAAAGCCGGGGCAGCGCGCAGCGCAGCGCTCGGTGAGCAGGCTCAGCAGCCGGTCGCCGCTGCTGTCTCGGAGGGCCAGGCCGAGATCTCGCAGCAGGGAGCTGGCCCCTCTGCTGGCCACGAGGGAGCCGTAGGGGCTGGGGCGGGGGCAGCCAGCGGCGAGACTCGCCAACGAAGCGGCCAAGAT
>JAJRWW010000047.1 GCA_024276595.1 Myxococcota bacterium | reverse complement strand
CGGCGTGCGGGCCGCCGCCCGCCACTACTTCCAGCGGGAGCCGGGCCACCTGGGTCCCCTGGAGGCCGCCCACCTGGCGGCCGTGACCCCCTCGCCGAGACGCTACTTCAGGCGCTTTCAGAGCGGACGCGCTGGCATGGATTGGCTGCTGCACCTGCGCTGGCTCCTTTACCAGATGCTTCGGACGGGCTGGATAGACCGGGAGTCCTTCGAGCGCAGCCGCACCCAGGACCTGCGCCTAATAAGCTACCGGTGACCGATCTTGCCGGGGGGCCGGTGCCTGGAGCCCGCGGCGGCCGCGGGGCGAGCCGTGGGCCGACCTGGAGCTCGCAGCCTGGACGAGTACCAGCGCCAGATGGCCGCAGCCCAGACCTTGGCTCCGGCCAGGTCCGGGTGGTAGCCGTCCTTCTTCCGGGTCATCTTCACCTTGCCCGAGTCGAAGAAATGCCCCGGCGGCATCTGGGCCCGGATCGTCTTGATCAGCCCCTTGTCCTTGGCCCAGGTTGGAGGCCCGATCCAGTACACCGACCGGCGACGGCCCATCTTCTTGAGGATGCGCCTGATGGGCCGGATCTTCATGCGGGGGGAGGGATGAAAGAGCTCGTTGGAGCCGAGCACGATGAAGACGATGTCCGGGTCGTGACGCCACATGAATACATCCAGCTTCTTGGCCTTGCTCCAGGTGACGGTGGTGGAGCTGGCCCAGCTCCTGGTCACATAGCTCCTCACGCCGTGCCTCTTCAACCAGGGCTCCAGCCAGATGTTGATGCCACAGTTGACCATGGAGTCGCCGAACATGAGGACCCGCTTGCCCCTGAGGATCCCCATGCCGTGGGCGCGGGTGTTGGCCCGCCCAAAGGAGGCGTCGAGGCCCGGGGCATGCCCCTCGGCGATGAGGGTGAGCAGCAGCGCGAAAAGCAGGTCCATGGTCTCCTCGTACGCGGAGCCCCCGATTCATGCTCCCGGCGGGGCTACGGGCCAGCAGAGGGATTGGGAGGCTGGCGCGGCGCCCGAGTCGCAGCCGGCCCGGCAGAGGGGAGCGGCAGCTCCAGGCGCCAGCGGCCCTCTGTCTTTACCAGGTCCACGACCTGGACCTGTCCGTCCTTGTCGCCACGCACCTCCACCCTGGCGGTCTCCCCCGTGCTGGACAGGAGCTTGAAGTGCCTGGGGAGCCAGCTTCCCTTGGCGCCGGGCCTGAAGGAGGCAGAGAGCATCTGGTGTGGGGCATACCTCTGCCGCCCAGCCGTCGCGGCGGTGGCGCTCCGCGCCGAGGCCTCGAGCCTGGCCCGGGTGCGGGGTCCCAGGAGCTCGTACATGGCCTTGTGACGCCTGTCAGAGTCGGGGGTGAAGGAGGCTGCCACAAAGCGCTTGACCACCCCGGTGGGAGAGCGGTCCACCCCCTTGCTGGAGCAGCCCGCAGCGGCGCTCAGGCCCACGAGCAAGGTGGTCCACAGGGCCGCCCAGGGTGCCGCAGTGAGAGCCATGGTGCCAGAGGCAGGGGAGCCTGGTCGAGCCCCCAGCAGTGCATTCCGGCGAGAGGTCACCTGAGCCCCATGGCCTCGCGCAGCTCGTCCAGGTTTGCGGCGGCCTCCCGCCGGCAGGTCAGCGCTCCTGCGGCGAGCGCTGACCAGACCCTGTCCGGATCCTTGCGCAGCTCGCCCAGCGTGGCCTGGATGGGCTCCAGGTGCGTGATGATGTTCTCGGTGAGCTTCTTCTTGCAGTCGCCGCAGCCAATGTCCGCTGACTTGCAGCCCTCGGTCGCCCATCTCTGCTCCTTCTCCGTGGAGAAGAACCTGTGCATCGTGAAGATGTTGCACACCTTTGGGTCCCCCGGATCCTTGCGCTTCTTGCGCTGGGGGTCGGTCTTGGCGCCCTTGATCTTCTTGGTGATGGTGTCGGCGTCCGCGTCCACGGAGATGGTGTTGCCCAGGCTCTTGGACATCTTGTCATCGCCGTCGAGCCCCTTGAGGCGCTTCACGTCCGAGAGCAGGGGCTGAGGCTCGGGGAGCTCGTACCCGAAGCGGTTCCTCAACCTCCGGACAATCTCCCTCGCCAGCTCCAGGTGCTGCACCTGGTCCTCACCCACGGGCACCTTCTGAGCCCTGTATAGCAGGATGTCGGCCGCCTGCAGCACCGGGTAACCGAAGAGCCCCACGTTGATGTTCTCCGACTGGCTCTCGGACTTGGACTTGTACTGGACCTGCCGCTCCAGCTCACCCATGGGCGTGACCGTGTTCAGGATCCAGGCCAGCTCCGTGTGCTCGGGCACGTGGGACTGCACGAAGATGCGGCACCTGTCCGGATCCAGGCCACATGCCATGAGGCTCGCGGCCATCTCGAAGATGCGCTTTTGCATCTTCTTGGGTTTGTAGTCCTGGGTGACCGCGTGGTAGTCCACGATGCAGTAGATGCAGTCGTGGTCCTCCGTCAGCTCGATCCACTTTTTCACCGCACCCAGGTAGTTCCCCAGGTGAAGCTGACCCGATGGCTGTATTCCGCTAAAGACTTTTTCCATGGCGCCCTATTATCGGCCACCCCGTGGGGCTGTCAAGCGGCCCTGCGCTCCAGCGCTCCCGAGTCAGGGGGGCCCGGCCGGTTGGGAGGCGCTACTCGGTCCAGGCCACCATGTGGTCGCCCATGCGCCTGGTTTGCACCCAGAGGCCGTCGGCGCGCAGCCGGTTGGGATCGACCTGGGTGATCACGTAGCTCCTCGGGCTGCTGCCGAGGCCCTTTTTCCTGGCCTTGGCGGCGGCCTCCTTGGCACACCAAAAGCGGGTGATCTGCTCTCCGTCGGGGTCGCTTTGGGGGAGCAAGGCGCGCTCGCCGTCAGTGAGGGTCATGTCCAGGAAGCTCTCGTCCCTGGGAGCAACTCGCTCCACGTCGATGCCGGGGTTCGTTCCCTCGCGGACCAGGGCCACCGCGAGATCCTCGCAGTGGGAGATGGAGATCCGCAGGTCCGCGTCGGTGGGAGCTCGCAGCAGTGGCGCCCCCTCGGGGTCGTGGTGGATGGTCACCTCGATGGGGAAGATGGGGCCTGCGCCAGCCTCCCAGAGCCAGTGGCGGACGGCGTCCTTGGCGACGATGCGCCCATGGAGCCAGCTCCGTGCCCGGCGGGGCCCGGAGTCGCGCATGGCCTGGCGCTCCTGCTGGCTCAGGTAGCGCCGGGCGAGCCAGTCGCGGGTGGGCGCTCTCCACCTGCGGTCGTCGTATAGCAGCCAGCCTCCGGGCTCCGGGTCGGAGAGGCGGTTTCTTTCCGGGTGCAGCATCACCTCCCACATGCGCGGATCGCTCTCGAAGCGGTAGTCGTTCCAGCCCTCCACCCGGCACCAGACCGCCCCCTGGTGCATGAGCTGGAGGTCGGCGATGACCTCCCTGGCCTCCACCAGCCGGATCCACACGTCGCAGCTCAGCCGTTCCCCTGGCGCTGGCTCGGGTGCGAAGAGATCGATCCGGCGGATGCGCTGGGGCATGGCCAGGCGATCCCGGTCGTGGCGCGCCATCACCCAGTAGCCGAAGATCTGCCCGGCGTTGTCCAGCAGCGCCCCCGGGCCGCTGGGGGCGACGATCTCGCCGTGGATCCCCTCCTCGCCCAGGGGACCCAGCTCCACCACGCCCTGGTAGCGCGGCCCGTGAAACATCCAGCGGTCCGCGTAGAGGGTGTGGGCGTCCACAGGGGATGCCTCTGGGCAGGTGAGGTCGAGCGGGCTGGGAGGAGGGGGCGCAGGGTAGGCGTCTGCCAGGATGATGTCGGCTCGGGCGAACTCTCCCAGGGAGACCCGCACGGTTTCGCGGCCAGGCTGCGGCTCGGAGGTCAGGGGGTGCGCGGATATCTCTACCTCCTGTGGGGGCACTGCCACCAGCCACTTGAAGGCCTCCACGTCCACCGCCGAGATGGCCACCTTGCCCTGGGCAACCTGCTGGGCAGCCTCCATCATCAGGCGCACGAGCATTGTCATGGGCACCACCGGGTGGAGGTCCGCCGG
>JAJRWW010000525.1 GCA_024276595.1 Myxococcota bacterium | reverse complement strand
ATGGCCGAGGCGACTCAAGATGCCCTGGACAAGCTCGGTGCCGACCATGCTCCGCAGGTGGAGGGAACCCCCACCGACAAGGCCACATTGGAGCGAGCCTTCGGCACCACCAAGTCCATCGCCGGACCGCTGCTCGCTCTGTCGACCCGCCTCGCAGAGATCTATCCCGCCCTGCGCAACACCCAGCTCGCCATCGCCCTCACCACGCTGCTCATCACCGCCTTGCTCAAGTCCTACCAGGCAGGTGCACGCGCCCAGCACCGCGCCTACAAGGCGCGCGCGGGCATCCCCCGCGAAGACCTGCTCCAGGCTGCCGAGGACCACAGGAGCCGCTCTCGCGCCGAAGACCGCTCCAAGCGCCTCCTGCTCAAGTTCGTCCACGACAACTACGACATTCAACACCCCATCCAGCGCTTCATCCGTAGCCTGCGCATCTACCCACTGGAGGTCCTCAGGCGCGCCGAGCGGGCGCTTAGGACCCAGGTCCACCGCGACGATATCCGAAACCGTGCCGCCTACTTCTCCGCCATCGTGCGAAGCAAGCACGACGAGTTCTCCGCACAGCGCGCTCGCCGCAACGAGGCACTGAACAACCTCCGGCACATCGACGCCTTGGACCAGGAGCACCACGCCAGGATGAAAGCCTGGACGGACGACCCGGCCTCCTGGCTCACTGACGCCCTCAATGCCCTTGCCTCCCAGTGGCTCCCCCACGAGCACCGAATCCTGTGCGGCGGTGCGGGTCTAGGCAGAGCCTGGCTCGTCCAGGCCATCCACCTGCTAGACGACCGCCACGGGCATTCCGCTACGCGTGACATCGCCAACGGCATCTTCCACCGCTTCTCCACCACCGCAGTGGACCGCCTCGGCGAAGACGGCTTGGCCGCCATCAGAGCCATCCTCCACCAGCACCTTCCTCAAGCTCGAGCCCCGGCCCCACAAGCATCTTGTGCCGAAGACTTTGCCGCAGCTATTCTCTTTCCTGCCGGGCAGAAACGGCGCCCGGCCCCCGATGGTGCCCTGTCGAATTTGCCGGCAAGACCTGGGGGATCATGACACCAAAGGACGTCAAGGTGGTCTTCGACAAGTTCCACGTCGTCGCCCTGATGAACAAGGTGATCGAGGACGTCCGTCGTGCCGAGCAAAGCCGCCTCGACGACGAGGAGCGCAAGGTGCTCAAGGGCTCGCGCTTCCTGCTGCTCTACGGCATCGAGAACCTCGTGAAAATGGACGAGACGCAGCCCCTTGTCGTCCCGCGTCTGGAACGACTCGAGGCGCTGCTGGAGGCCAACCAAACGCTCTACGAGGTCTACGTCCTCAAAGAGGAACTCCGCTGGCTTTGGTCCCATCCGGACAAAGAACGTGCAGGGCAATTCCTGGACCAGTGGCTGCTCGACGCAAAGCAGATCGACCAGCCCGACATCCAGCGGCTTGCCCGAACTCTCGCGACGCACCGCGAACAAATCCTAGCCTACTACGACGAGCCGATCACCACCGGCCCCCTGGAAGGACTCAACAACAAGCTGAAGGTCCTCAAGCGTGTCGCCTACGGCTATCGCGACACCGCGTTCTTCCAGCTTCGGGTGCTCTTCATCCACGAGGTCGGCACCAAAGTCGTGGGGGTGTAGTCCAATGTGCGCCCGACGGGGATCCGGATGAGCCACGAGCATTGCCAGTGCTCATGCAACGCAACAGGTAGTCGTTCCGGCAGATTCAAGTGATTTCGATCAGATGGAGAAGTTGGGAACGTGGATGATCACATGGGCAGCTTTGCCGGGCCAGAGCAATCAGAGGCGACTTCGAAGTGCTTTGGCAAACTTTTTGAACTCGACGGCCGCCCGATCGGTGCGATCGCCACACTCAGCCACGGACTCGTCGAGCACCTGTCTCGCCCGCGCCAAGTCGCCCGCCAGCAGCAAAGCCACTGGCCGCCGGTAGACGAGCTGGTGATCATAACCGGTTCGTGCGTCAATTGCCCGTTGGATCTTGTCGAGCCCGATCAAGGAGCGCATAAACGGCAGTCCGTGCGCGACAATCATGGAGACCATGTCCTCCGCCGCCTCCGCAGCGGTGCTGGGGGAAAAAAACCAGGCCGTGTAGCGAGCCTCGGGAAGCAAATACGCGAGCGGCGTGTGCACCGTCGGAGGTATATACGCGTGGAACTTCTCACCACGGCACTCTGCCACGATGCGCTCTACCTGCTGATGACGCACGCCGATGAGCGGGTAGACTTCCACCTCTCCGGGCGCTTGATGTTTTGTCGCCCGGTTCAGGCCAACACAGCCCAGGACGTCCTTGGCGAGCTCGATGGTAAAGATATGGCCAGCGCGCTTTTTGAAGCCGCGTTCAATAAGCAACGGTTTGACCGCGTCGAGCACGATGTTAGGCTTTTTCATGGTAATGGCCACGGGTAGTGAACGGTCCACACTGGTATCGGGACAATGGACTTTCCAGGATTCAAATACGCGTCTACGGCATTCGCTCCCCAAGGAACGCCTCCCTCCTCCCAGATTTTCGGGAATGCTCTCCTCTGGTTCCGGGTCAACCTGGCACATCTGCCGGTCTTGACCTCCATGAACACCTGCTGACCGCTGGGCAGCTCAACAAAGAGGTCCATGCGCGTTCGCACACCTCCGGCTTCGACCGTGATCTCGCGACCAAGGACCCGCCCTCCTGCACTCTCCAGATCCACAACGGCGCGATTCACGCCCGCAGCGCCCTGCCGAACTGGCGCAGCACCACCTCGTCCGACAATTCTGGCTCGCCGCGCCACGCGGCTGACGGTGCCGAGGCCGGTAACGCCAGGGATGAGGGCGCCCGTGATGTCCAGGCCCAGGGCGTTCAGGTTCGTGCCGAGGTTGTCGCAGTTGCCGAAGATGTTGTCCTTGAAGACGCGGTAGACGCCGTAGCCGATGGAGATCACGTCCACGATCGTGTCGACGACTAGCCCGCTGGGGTCGACCTGGTTAATTGGATCACCCAGCACGTAGCCGTACAGGTTGGGATCGCGACCGCCGAAGCCGATGGGGTCCTTGGTGGTCCAGCGGCCGGTGACCGGATCGTAGTCGCGGGCGCCAAAGCGCACCAGGCCGGTGTGACGGTCGTACAGGCCGCCGGCAAAGCCAAAGGGTTGAAAGCCGGGGTTGGTGTCCAGCAGGACTTGGCCGAAGGCGCCGTAGTCCAGACGCTGGACCACCTGGCCTGTGTCCACGTTCACCACGAGACGCGGACTGCCCAAGTGATCGGCGATGATTCGATAGGTGGCACCCCCTTGCACCAGGTAGCTCGGCACGTTGCTCCGGGAAGCATACACGAACCGAGACACCACAGTGCCGTTGCCGTTGAGCTCTGCCACCGGGCGCAATGCATCCTGATAAACAAAGCCCTGCACCAGCACGCCGTCGACCCGCTTGCCGATGCGGCGGCTCATGCCGTCCAGGATGTAGTCAACGCGGGTGCCGTCCGGCAGGGTCGCACCCAACAAAGCGCCAGCAGCGCCGTAGTCGAGCTGCGTCGTGTCGCCGCCAGCGCTGATCTCCTGGAGTTCGCCGTTGGCGGAGTAGGTATATGTGGCTCCCCCATAGCTCACGAGCCGGTCCTGCTCGTCATAGGTCCCGGTGACCGTGCCGCCAGCGTCGGTGAAGCTCAACCGGTTGCCGTTATCATCATAGACATACTCGGCGGAAACCACGCCCCCGATGCGCACCGTGGCCAGCTCATCGCGGTCGTAGACGTACTCGTAGCTTGTCGTCTGACTGTCGAGGAATTCCGTCTTCCCGGTGACCCGGCCCAGCAGATCGCGCGTGAATGTGACAGTGTAGAGCGCGGTCCCGCCGTAGCGGGCTTCGTAGCTAGCGAGCTCACCGAAGGCGTTGTCCAAGCGCGTGGTGGTCACGCTACCGAGGGTGGTGCCGGTGATGCGCCCGTGGGTGGCGTGACGGTTGAGAGTCATGGCCCCAGCGACCTCGAGCAGACCGTCTCCGTCGTAGCCGTAGGTGATGCTGCTGGTTCCGTTCACCGCAACGGACGACACCCGAAAGTCGTCGTCGTAGCCGAGCTGCACGCTCCCCGTCACGGTGCCGCTCCAGGCCATCTCGGTCAGGAGCAGGCCGTCGTAGCTGTAGCTGATGACATCTCCGCCGGGGGCGGTCACGGTCTGCAACGTGCCAGTCTGGGCGTTGTAGCCATAGGTGATCGCTCCGCGTGGCAGCGACGCCTCCGCGAGCCGGCCTGCTGCGTCGTAGGTGAAATCGAGGGTGCTCCCGTCGGGGCGGTCCACTTGGACGAGCTGACGGGAGCTGTTATAGGCGAACCGGGTATCGGCGCTGGCGCCGCCGGCTGGTGGGGGGGTGTAGCTGCTCTGCTGCCCCGCGCTGGAGTAGGAGAAATGGTGGGCTGAGCGGCCAGGCGGTGTGATCGATGTGACGTTGCCCAGTGCGTCGTAGGTGAACGCGATCTCACGCCTGTCAGGGAGCACCTGCCGTAGTACCCGACCCGCCGCGTCGTGCTCGAAGGTGGTGGTCCGCAGCAGCGGGTCGGTCACGCCGATGAGGTTGCCCTGGGTATCGTAGCTGAACTGATAGATCCGCTCCTGAACGCCGGCGCCAGCCGCCACGGTCTCGGGCAGGCCGTCGGTGCGATAGGTGATGCGCACGGCCTCCAACCCCTCGGCCTGATCAGACACCACGCGGCCCAGATGGTCCATGGTGGTGAAGCGGCGGCGACCCATGGCGGTTTCATGGGTCCACTGGCGCCCCGCCGCATCGTAGGTACTGGTGAACAGCCGACCGTTGAGGTCCACCATCTCCACGTAGGTCTGCAGGGACAGCGGGTCTCCGGGCTGGGCCAAGGTGGCCAACATCGTGGTGGCCAGCGCGAGCCTTAGTCCCCCGGGTGTGGTAACGATTAGCTCTTCCGGCATCGCGGTCTGCAGTCCCCAGAGCGGGTCGGGGCCGAGCCTCACCGTGGCGGTGGTCCCGTCCGGGTAGATGATCTCGCGACTTCCGTCGGCGTGACGAAGCTCCTCCTTCTGCACCCCACTCGGGAAGGTGGCCTCCCGCCGCTCGCCACCGTCCGAATGAAAGTCTAGCGTGCAGCTCTGCTCCTGCCCGTCCGCGGTGGTGGTCTGGACCGTGAAGCCGTCTTCGGTCTCGCTTATTGCCAAGGACTGGTAGCCCCCTTCGGGACCGGTGTCCCTAATCAGGCGCCCTGCCTCGTCGTACTCGAAGAGATACTCCCCACTGTTGGGATTCACCATCCGGGTAAGCAGCCCATCCGGGCCATACTCGAACTGCTGCGTTTCGGACGCGGGGTTGGTCACGGTGGCCAGGTAGCCGCTGGCGTCCAGGGTGAGGGTGGTGCGATGACCAAAGGGTCCCAGGATGGCTGTGGGCGCGCCAGTTGCGTCACGCTCCACCGTGGTGACATGTCCCACCCCATCTGTGACCGAGACCAGTCGACCCTCTGGGTCGTACCCGAACTCATGGAGCACCGCTTGGGTCTGCCCATTTAAGGTCTGCTGGTGCCTGCCCTGGGCGTCGAACCGGTACAGTCGCGCCCCGCGGGCGGAGGGGACGATGAAGCCGCTTATGCTCGCACCCGGTAGCACCGGCCGCAGCCGGCGGATCACATGATTCCGCATGTCACTGAAATATAACGTTCCGTCGAGGCCGAGGGCGAGGCTCTCATTGAGGCTGAGATCGGCCTGCGGGGCCGAACCGCCACCGCCGCAATCCGGGTAGCTACTGCATTCGTCGCCGCTGCCCGCGACGGTGGTGATGATCCCGTTAGGGGTGATCTTGCGGACACGCCCATTGTCGCGATCGAGCAGGAAGGCGTTGCCCTTCTGGTCGAAAACCACCGCCGTAGGGCGATTCAGCTGAGCCTCCGTGGCCGGACCGCCATCACCGCCGTACGCGGGGATGCCGTCCACGTGCCCAGCAAAGTGGTGGAGGATGCCATCAGGCCCCACCCGAGCCACCTGGCAGCCGGACTCGTCGGGGATGTAGACGCTGCCGTCTGGCCCCACGGCGATGGCCGCGGGCTTCACCAAGCGTGCCTCGATGGCGGCGACACCGTAGTTCAGGGGATAGTCGCCCGAGTTGCCGCCGGCATAAGGATAGATGTTCCCGTCCAGCCCGATGCGTCGTACCCGGCGGTTTCCCTGGTCTGAGACATACAGGGTACCGTCCGGGCCCAAGGCGATGAAGATCATGTCGCCCGGAATGTAGCCGAAAGAGGCGTCTACCGCCGGACCGCCATCCCCGCAGCCAGGCTCGTTACAGAAGGCGTTCGTACCCCCTGCCACGGTGGTGATCGTGCCCGAGGGATCCACCCGCCGGATGCGCGGCCGCCAGATCTCGGCAATATAGAGGCTACCGTCCGGAGCGAGGGCAAGCGAGTGGGGGGAGCTAACAGCGGCGTCAACGGCGAGCCCGCCGTCCCCACAGGAGGGGTCGGCCATCGCGTCGCACATCGTCCCATTGCCCGCCACTGTGGTGATCTGACCGTCGGGGGCGATCCGTCGCACGCGGTTGTTGATTTCGTCGGCCACGAAGAGGCTCCCATCAGGGCCCACCGCGAGGCCCGCCGGCAGGCTCAGCTGGGCGCCGACAGCCGGGAGGTTGTCGCCGTTGTAACCGCTCTGCCCCGTACCCGCGATCGTTTCGATCAGCGGTGGCAGCGCCGCGGCGGTCACTTCACCGCCGTCACCCAGGTACAGCGTGCGCGCCGTAGGGTCGTAGGCGTGGTGCAGGCTCAAGCTCCAGCCGCCGAGCCCGAGACCCAGGGCATCCCAGCTTCCCAGGGTCCCTCGCATCCGCTGCCAGAGCGTCACCTCCTCTCGGGTCAGGCTACCAGTAATTGTCACCCCGGACGAAGCGCCGAAGGCGTTCCCCGCATCCATCGGGTTCTGGTACTCACCGTCGTACACATACCCCACTCCCATGGCTACCGGCTGGGCGCCCTGCAGGAGCCGCCCATATGCATCCAGGCCGTCCCATTGGAAGCTGTGGCGCTGATCAGGCAGCGGCGGTAGCTCGGCCACAAACTTGCGGCCCGCCACTTCGATCTCCAAATCAATGCGCTTCAGGCTTGCTGGAACCGTGCTCTCGCTGACCTGGAAGTCGAGGGTGCGGGCCTCACGACGGCCTGTGACTCGGTCGCTTTTGTAATGAAGAGACCAGGGCGTCCCTACCACGGGGACCGCCTCTCCGAGGACTTGGTTCTGGCACTCGATGATAGAGCCGCAGCGTTTGCACGGGTCGCTGCACCGTCGCTTTCGCGTGTATCCCAGAAAGAACTTCAGGCGAGGCGGTAAGGCGTCCCAGGGCATGCCAAAGGGCCAGTTGCAGTCCCAGGGAGAGAAGTGGCGCACGTTAACGCGCCACAGGGTCTGCCCGGCCTGGTAACGCCCTGCGAGCTCGGCGCGCTCCTCATCGGTGATCCCCATGGCCGCTAGCTCCGCCGGAGTAGCCGGCGACCCACCACCGCTCAGGTCCAACTCGGCCAGTCCAGCACTGGTACTCAGGATCTCAACCACTCGACCGTTTTCCGAAGGCACCCAGGCCTCGTTCCCGGGGGAATAGAACCCAGCGGGCACCGCTGAGCCTACCGGGAAGCCCAGGAAGTTCTCCAGGTACAGCACCACCGCTGGGTCGAAAACCACGTGCTCGGCCCCGCGATCTTCCGCCTCGTCGACGCTCAGCTCCACCGCGTAGGTGTACCCACTGGCGGGCGGCAGCTCGGCGGGCATCGCTTCCCGCCCGCCGGGTCCCACGGTATACTCGGTGGCCCGCACATGAAACGGCGGGGCCAGCACCTCCGTGGTGCCCCCCGGTAGCTGCAGTGTCGCCGTAGTTCCCGGCACAAACAGCAAAAGTGGCTGCCGGTCGCCGTCTCCGTCGCTTGTGGCGCTGGCCAGGGCCACCCGGGCCCCGGCACCCCCCGCCGGATCCACAGCAGAGCTTTGTCCGTCGGGTGCGATGAGCCGAACGTCAGGGAGCCAGCCATAGTCCCAGATGGGAATGAGGAGCGTCCGGTGGGCCGTGAGCCGACCTGGCAGCACAAACTGCGCGGTCAGTCTGACGCCGCCGTTGACCGCCATGTCGAATCCACCGTCATCACGGGTCAGAGTCTGCCCGAATTCGCCATGGCCGACGATGGTGACCACCGCTCCAGCCAGGGGCGTCCCATCTCCTTCCAGCAACCGCCCGCGCACCACTCCCACTCGCTCCCGCAAAATGGTGCCTGGCACCACCCCGGTCTGAACCGGCGTTGCGCCTTCGTACAAGAACCGGGTGGCCTCGTAGAAGTCAGTGGCAACGCTGCGATTGACGTCGGAGGCCCCAGGCGGAGGCCCGATGACGACCTCCTCATAGGTGATCTCGACGGCCTGTCCGTCAGGCACGCCTCCATCCAAATCGTCATTCTTACCGCCGCGACCGCCGCAAGCGCTACAAGCCAGCGCTGCCAAGGCGATTAGCTGTGCAATCCCACGCTGGCGATACATATTCATTTTCGTATTCTTCACTGTTTTGGTTCAGCGAGAACATGACTCGGTTGCTGCCGGCTTTGCAGACTGCTCCGGCCGGCTGTTTGGATTGATGGCTCGGCTTGTGGCCTCCGCCGCCTACGACCCATTGGTGGGGTCGTGGCCGGCGGCTCCGGCGTGCAAGCCGGCCTGCACTGTCGCCTGAGACTATCGCCTTGGACCCGTTCATGAGGCAAGGCTCTGTGCGTGTCTGTGCTGCCGTCGGCGCTCTCGAGCAGCAT
>JAJRWW010000524.1 GCA_024276595.1 Myxococcota bacterium | reverse complement strand
GGGGCGAGGTGGTGAGGTGTGCCTGCTGGGGAGCGAGGGCGGCGAGAGGGGCGCCAGGATCACGGGCGACAGGGGCAGCGTCCTCTGGGGCGCGGACGAGATCGACCAGTCCGCGCCGGGGGAGACCCCTTTCTGGACGGTCCCCTGGCTCTTCTCCCAGGCGAACCCGGCGGTGAATCGTCGGCTGCGGGAGGTGGTGGCCGCCTGGGCGCGGCAGGGGACCAGGGGCGGCCCACTGGTGGAGCTCTTCGCCGGGTCGGGAAACCTCACCCTTGGGTTGGCCGAGCTGGGCAGGGTCACCGCGGTGGAGCGTGAGCCTGGAGCCGTGGAGCTGGGCAGGCGGAACCTGGCCGGCCGGCAGGTGCGCTGGATCCTGGGGGACTCGAGGGAGGAGCTCGCCAGGTTGCTCGACCACAACGGGACGCCAGAGCTGCTGGTGCTGGATCCCCCCCGGGCCGGTGCGAGGGACCTCCTGGAGCCCCTGGGTCGCCTGGCGCCGAGTAGGATCCTGTACGTCTCCTGCGACCCCATGACCCTGGCCCGGGACGTCTCCTCCATGGCCGGCGCCGGATACATGCTCAGCCGTCTGTGCCTGCTCGACACCATGCCACAGACGTATCACTTCGAAACTGTGGCCGAGCTGAGGCTGGGCCCTGCGAGGTCCTCGCGCGCCTCTACCTGAGGGGATCGGCGGAGAAGGACCTTCGGCGCACGCGATGGGAGCTCGGCAACGCGCCTGGGGAAGGCGTGATGCACAGGGGGCGACCGGCGAGCTCAGAGCTCCTGCATGAGCCGGAGCATCTCGGGCTTGAAGTCGATGCGGTACTCTATCAGCGACTTGCCCTCGGGTCGCCGCGCGGCGGTGATGAAGGTGCCAGAGGGCTTGAGGAGCATCCCCCAGATCTGATCCCCATCTTTGAAGATGATCGCCTTCTTCTTCGCATAGCTCGAGCTCTGCGCCAGGGCCAGGGGCGTGGAGATCACGGTCACGGAAAGGACTGTCGCCAGGGTGATGAGTGCCTTTTTCACGGGAAGTCTCCTGCGGCGTGCTCTGCCGATGGATCCTTCGAACGGAGGACGGCAAGGAAAGGTCTATGGGGGAGCGAAAAAGCTGGGACGTCGCCGCTGCAAGTGGTCACACCCGGCTGTCACACCCTTCATCAGGTCCTGGTCACGCTGGTTGGAGGAGCCCCGGGGGCCACCGCGGCGTGCTCCCGTGCGAGCTTGCAGTAGTTGGCCGCGGTCTCACGGTTGTACGCGAGCTCGGCCTCGGTGAGCTCCCTGCGCACCCGGGCGGGCGTGCCCATGGCCAGGCATCGCGGCGGGATCCTGGTCCCGGGCGTTACCACGGAGCCGGCGCCCACCACGGCCTCCTCCTCGATCACAACGTCGTCGAGCAGGATGGCTCCGATGCCGATGAGGGCGCCTCGACCAATGGTGCAGCCGTGGGCGACCACCCTGTGCCCCAGGGTCACGTCGTCGGCGATGAGCGTTGGAAATGTTCGGCGCACCACGTGGATCACCGAGCCGTCCTGCACGTTCACTCGGGCGCCTAGCCGGATCCAGTTCACGTCCCCGCGGATCACCGAGCCGTACCAGACGCTGCATTCGGGTCCCAGCTCCACGTCTCCTATCACCGCGGTCCCCTCGGCCAGGTAGACTCCGTCACCCAGGCGCGGCCAGATTCCGCCATGAGGCTTCACGATGGACATGCCCTCTCATGGCAAACCTCTGCACAGGCGTCAAGCCTCCATCGTCCCCAGGCGCCTGGGCCGCAGGGGGGAGAGCCCGTTTCAGGGTGAGTGCCCGGACCTGGCGGCGGAGTCGAGGGTCAGCGCCCCTGCTGCTCCTCCATTCGCTTCAGGCGCTTCTTCATGCGGTCGAGGCTGCGCTCCATGCGGCTGATCTGGGACTCGGTGCGGGTGCCGTCCTGCCGGTAGGTGTCGATGCGGTCCTCGAGGGTCTGGATCCTCTTGCTCAGCCGTGCGATCTGGCGCTTTCGGCGCTCCTCCCGTCGCTTCTGCAGCTCCTCCTTGGAGAGGCGGCCGGTGGGCGTGCGCCCCACGGTGCTGGCTCGCTTGAGCCTGCTCAGGCTGGTGAGCTTTCGGTGCCCGAGGCTCGGCCTGTCCGGGCGGACCAGGTCTGGCTTGGTGGGGGAGGTGGAGGGTCGGAGGGAGTGTGCCGAGGGCACCTTGGGCAGCTTGTACCTGGAACGAGGAGGCCTGCTCGGAGCGGACCGCGGGCCACGTCTGACGCGCCTGGCTCTGTCTTTGGCGGTCAGCGGCGGGATCTCCCCCGGAGAGGCGTCCATGGCCAGCAGCACTGCTCCAAGGAGCACGCAAAGACCGCTGATCCCTGTGGCGATCCAGGAGATTTTCTTCAGCAGAGGGCTGGACTCGGTCCCGTGGTTGTTCATCCCGTGGCTCCTGACAGCTTCCGGGCGTGGGCCTGCTGGGCCGGAGGTTGCAAAGATCTACGCCGGAGCATGTTGCAGTATTCCCGGCGAGGACGCAAGTGTCGCTGGATTCTGGCTGGATCGTCCAGTATTCTGCAGCTTGGCTATCCACAATCTAAGCCCTCGTAGAGCAATGACACCTCGCAACACTGGCACGACATCCCAGAGCATCAAATCCCTCCAGGAGCTGCTTCGGAAGGAGCCGAGCTCCCCACGGTTCGTGGAGCTGGCGAATCTGCTCCAGGATGCTGGGAGGGTGGAGGAGGCCATCGAGGTGTGCCAACAGGGGCTCAGGTTTCACCCAGACAGCGCACCCGGCATCCGTGCCCAGGGCAGGGCGCTCATGCTCGCCGGGCGCCTCCAGGAGGCGCAGACTGTGCTCCTGGGGCTGCTCAAGACCAGCCGCGATGACGCCAGGGCCATGCTGCTCATAACGGATGTGCTGCTGCAGAAGGCCGATCCTGGCCGGGCAAGGGCCATGCTCAGGCATGCCAGCAAGCTCCTGCCTGGAGACGACCCGGAGGTGGCCAGGCTCTGGGCTGCCCTCGGCGGTATGACCGGCGAGATCGATGTGCGGCCTCCCGGCGCCAGGGCGGGCGGGTCCGGGGCGACGCTGGCAAAGGCTCTCTCCACGCCGGCCATGGTTGCTGGCACACCGGGGCACGGCCTCGCCCCGGAGCCATCGCCTGGGGATGGGACGAGGGAGGCCGGGCAGAGCCCCCCCCGGCGGGCCCACCCGGGCCCCCTCATCGGCGGAAGGGGCGCCATCATCAACGTGGAGGAGGTGGACGAAGGGCTGGATCTGGGCCCCGTGGAGCTGGATCCGGCCGCGGGCAAGCCCTCCGCGGGCGCCGCCGGCAGGGTCGTGCTCATTACGCTGCTGTTGTTGCTGGCGGTGGGCAGCGCGCTTACGGTGTGGCGCATGAGGGGGCGTGCAGGGGTGACAGCGGACGCCGTGAAGCTCTCCAGGGACGCCATGCGCACCGGCTCCCTGGAGCGCTATCGAGCGGCGCGCAGCGCTGTCAGGGCCGCCCTTGCCACGGACCCCAACAGCCCGGACCTGCACGCCTGGCTCGCCAAGATCGAGGCCCGCATGGCGCTGGAGTACATGATCGACATCAAGCGCGTCCCGGCCGCCATCTTTGGCGCCGAGAAGATCCTCCGCAAGCTCCAGCGCCATCCCCCAGGGCCCCTCCGGCGGCTGCAGGTGCGCCTTGGTCTGGCCTACAGGACTGCGAGCTGGGGAGCCGAGGCAGCCCTGGAGGCCCAGGCCATCCAGCGGCTGCTCATGGGGGTGCGGCCCGCTCCCGGAGCCCGAAGGATCCGGGCGGAGACGGTGCGGATGCTGAGCAAGGGCATGGCCAGGTATCCACAGGCGTTGGGGCTGCGTTACCTGCGTGGCCTCGCTCACCTGGCAGAGGGTGACTTCTCGGCCGCGGCCAGGGACCTGGAGGAGACGGTGAAGCGGGACAAGGATCACGTCCCGGCGCAGCTAGCCATGGCGCAGGTGCTCCTGGAGCAGGGCCGGGTGGTGGAGGCCCAGGAGCGCTTCAACCGGGTGCTTGGGGTCAACCCGCGCTCCCTGCGGGCGCGCCTGGGGCTCATCCAGGCCAGGCTCATGCGCCAGCGCGAGCTGGACCGGGTCTCGGCAGAGCTGCGCAAGCTCACCCCTGGCGAGAAGACCCCCCGGCTCATTCGAGCCTGGCACAGCCTGGCCAGCGCCTGGCTGCTTTGGGCCCAGGGCAAGCTGGGCCCCTCCGCCGCGGCCCTTGGGAGGGCCAGTCGGCAGCTAATCCCCGAGGCGCGGTGGCTGGCCTGGTACATACGACTGTGCCTGCTGCTGGGAGAGGTGGACAGCTCCAGGCGGCCTCTCAAGCACGGCCTGGCCGTGCTGCGGGGGGAGGGGGATCCCCTCATTCGGGCCCTGGGCTTGGAGGTGGAGCTCAACAGGGGGCTCCCGGGGCCCGTCATCGCCGGGGCGCGGAAGCTGCTTGTCCGGCTGGGCCCCAAGAGCCCCGTTGCGCGGCAGGCCCGGCTGGTGCTGGCGAGGGCGTTCATCGTGGCGCGGCGTTACTCCGAGGCGCTCAAGGTCCTCGCCGCCCTGGCACGGCTGAAGCCGGAGCCAGCGGACGCAATGGCCGTGCGCATCTACTCCCACCTGGCTCGGGGGCTCCGGGCGCAGGAGCAGTTGCGCCGTGCCGATGCCCGGGCTCACGGGTCGCCCCGTCCCGGTGGGCGCAACAAGAAGGGCAGGTCGGGCGCGGACACCAGCCGGGCCGCCGAGGCCACCCGAGAGCTGGCCGCTGCCAGGGGTGCCCTGGTCAAGCTGACCGCTGGGAGGGCTGCGCCCCTTGCCAGGTACGCCCTTGCGCGGCTGACCCCAGACGCTGCACAGGCCATGGAGCTCCTCGCCAAGGGGGTCGCTCACCACAGGGACGCGGCCCTGGCAGGGGTGCTCTACGCGCGTCTTCTCATCAATGCCGGCAGGCTTGCCGACGCGCGTCAGCAGGTGGAGCAGGCCATGGAGCGGGCGCCCGCCTACTACCCTGCCCTGCGCGCCAGGGCTCGGATCCGCATGAAGACGGGGTACCTGGTCGAGGCCCTGGATGACTCCACCACCCTTTGCTATGCCGGGCACAGGGCCAGGATGCCCCGATCCATCCTCAGGCGCCTTGCCCACACCGCCCGGTGGGCCGCCCGCCTCTCGTCGCTGGATCGGACCACTCTCTGTCCCTCGGCCATGGTCCGCGGAGAGGATCTCATCCTGCGGGCCTCCATCCTCATTGCCCAGGAGCGGCCAGAGTCTCTGGACTCCGCCCTCATCCTGCTCGCCATGGCCGGACGTATGGGCGCCAGCTCCCCGCGCCTGGCGGTGCTCGAGGGGCTCGCCCTGCTGTCCGGACAGCAGACCCCCGAGCGCGGGAAGCAGGTGGAGTCGCTGCTGAAGGCACAGGTCAAAAAGCACCCGGACCTGGAGCGCAGCCCGCTGCTCCACTTCGCCATGGGCAAGGCGCTTCACTCCATGAACCGCCTGAAGGGGGCGATCAGGTCCTACACCCTGGCGCTCAAGCTGAGCCCGGCTCACTTGCCCACTCTCCGGTCCCTCGGGTGGCTGCTCCTGGGTGCTGGCAAGAGCGTGGAGGCTGCCGCGCGCTTTCGCGAGGCCCTCGCCGTGGCCAAGAGGTGGGATGCGTCTCCGGCCAGGATCCGCGCTCGGCTGCAGTTTGCCCTGGGCATGGCGCTCCTTGCCAAGGGCAAGGGCGACCTGAAGGGGGCCGGGGCGGCCTTCACCGAGGCGCTGAGCCTCAACGGGCGGCTGTACCAGGCGGCGGTGGCCCTGGCAAAGGTGCACCTCGCCAGCGGGAAGCTGGCGCGGGCCAAGAGTCAGCTCGAGGATGTGCTGCGGGCCGCCCCCGACAACCCGGACGCCCTGCTGCTCATGGCGCAGATCATGGGACGGGCCGCCCGGACACGGGACCGCTCTCGAAAGCTCGTGACCCGCCTGCTGAAGCACTGTGCCAGGGAGATCCTCGCCGGTCGCCCGGAGGAGGGGCGCTACTGGCTGGAGCAGGTGCTGGCCAAGATGCGCAGGCCTCAGCCGCTGGCGCGCCTCATGCTGGGCAGCCTGCTGGCCCGGTACCCGGCCGAGGCGAGGCGGTCGGCTGCGCTCTTGCGACAGGCGAGGGCGGTGAAGCCGCCGGCGTGGCTCGGGCCCCTACTGGCGAAGCTGCGGGGGAGATGAGCGGGCCCGTCCGGCTCTTCGTCTGTGAGGACGACCACCGATTGAGGTCCCGCCTCTGTCGGCTCCTGAGAGGGGGAAAGGGGCTGTCGGTGGTGGGCGAGGCCGCCAGCGCCGAGGAGGCCGAGCCGCACCTCGGAGAGGGTGCCGTGGACCTGCTGCTGCTGGATCTGGAGCTGCCGGGCATGGACGGGATGTCGCTCCTGGGGCGGCTTGCGGGCCCACCAGTCGGGCCCGAGGTGCTCATCCTGACCACCTTCGCCGACTCGGGCAAGGTGCTGGAAGCCATGCGCCTCGGCGCGGCGGGCTACCTGGTGAAGGGGATCGCCGGCAGCAGGCTCATCGAGGCCGTGCGAGAGGTGGCCGCCGGGGGGACGATCATCGAGCCTCGCCTGGCGCGCCGCTTCTGGAACCTCTTCGAGGCGAGCAGGGGCCGCCGGAGCCAGGGCGCGCTCGGCCTGACGGAGGAGGAGGTGACGGTCCTCAACCTCGTGGCGCGGGGGCTCACCAACCCCGAGGTTGGGCGTACCCTGGGCACCACCCGGCGCCAGGTGAAGGGCCGCCTGGAGTCCATCTACCGCAAGCTGGGGGTGCGGAGCCGGGTGGAGGCCGTGCTCAAGGCCACCGCCGCGGGCCTCGTGGATCTTTGAGCCGCAGGGGGACGGTCACTTCGGTGGGGACCAGCGGTAGTACTGGCAGCAAGGAGAGCCGGCGCAGCGGCACTCCCTGCGGCTCTTTCCAGCGCAGCAGGTCTGCCCTGGCGCCGCGTGCAGGCAGGGGGGGACCGGGCGGCCCGTGGCGTCGGAGGTGGTCACCGGGTCCACCCAGCTCATGCAGCGCATCACCACCCGGGACTCGGGGTAGTCCAGCCAGAGCTCGAAGTGACGCAGCACGTCGGCCCCCACCAGCAGGTCGATCCCTGGGATCTGGGTGGCCACCTCGGCCTGGAGACCCGCCATGAGCATGGTGGAGTCGGCAATGCGATAGGCGGGGATGGAGACGGGGGTGGTGGTGGGCTTCTCGCTGTCGAGCTCTGCCACGGAGGCCCCCCGCTTGCCCACCATGGAGGTGACCTTGTTCGGGCAGAAACGCAGGGCGAGGGCGATGCGCCGCCTGTGGGCCAGCTCTGCGCAGGGTCCGCGGCTGTCGTAGCGATCTCCCACCAGGGCGATTCGGGACAGGTTCACCTGCAGCGCATCGACGGTGCCCTCGGGAAGGTCGATGGTGGTGGAGGTTGCTCCGCCGGGCCAGGTCGGGCCCAGGCGTCCAGCAAGGTTTTCATAGAAGCTCTCGGTGACGAGGAGGGGACCGGTGCCGGTGGCGATGAGCCCGAAGGCGTCCACGCCGGTGACCGGGATGATGGCCTCGAGGGCGGTGGCGCTCTCGCAGTCGAGGGTCATGGCGGGGGTCTCGTCCGGCCAGTAGGGGGCGGGCTCCACGCAGACGCCCACCGCCACCCGGGTGGCGCCGTACTGCAGCTCTCGGTCGGCCACCATGGCGGTGCCGCCGCCAGCGAGCTTGTAGTCCATGACGGCGTAGCCATCCGCCGCCAGCTCCCTGTCCGTGTCGGGCAACGCCTCGGCGAAGCGGATGGTCGGCGGGGCGAAGCCCTCTCCTTCCCATGGGGGCGAGCAGGAGGAGTCACCTGCGAACACCAGCCGCACCGAGTACTTGCGCAGGAGGTCGCCCCCCATGACGCCGTCGTAGCGCCTGGAGGCTCCGGCAGGCCCCAGCGAGGGCAGGAGCATGCGCAGGGCGTCCACGTTCCAGAAGGTGGCGCGCCCCACCACGGCGTCCGACTGGGCGTCCAGCACTGCCAGCGAGGTGTGGACCAGCTCCACGGTGCCCTCCTCTACGCCGGCCCCGCTGAGCACGGTGATGGGGATCTCGCTCGCCACCAGGAAGCGGTTCGTCTGCTCCATGGTGGGGCGGTTGTCTGCGGAGTAGGCGTCGAAGCCCAGCAAGACCCTGGCCACGGGCAGCTCGGAGCCATCCTCAAGGGGGATGCAGTACTCGATGGCCCTGGTGTCTGTCTTTTCGCCGCAGGCGCAGAGGCTGCCGGCAAGGAGGCACAGCAGCAGAGCCATCTGGCCGCGCGGAGGGCGTGATTCCATGGGTGTCATGTCGGACCCTAGCTTGACCGAAACCCCACCACCAAGTCCACCCCAAAGGTGAGCTTTGTGGGTCTTGGCTTGCTCGACGTGACGTCCGGGAGCGGCGGAGGTGGGGCTGCTCAGTACAGCCGCAGCAGCCTCGTGCCCCGGTAGTAGTGCGAGAGGATCTGCTTCGCCTTTCTTCCCGCCTGGGCCATGCCGATGGCGCCGGTCTGGCACATCCCCACGCCGTGCCCCCAGCCGCCGCCAAGGATGATGAAGTCCGTCTTGCCGGCAGCTCTGACCAGGCGCTGCACCAGGAACATGCTGCTGTTGAGGTTTCCCAGCAGGCGCCTGATGACCAGCTCTCCGCGGACGATGACCCTGCCCTTGCTGCCCTTTACGAGCAGGCTGGTGGCGCGGCCGCTGAGCCCTCTGGAGACCACCTTCATGGTCTTGACGTGACCCACGCGGAAGCTGGCGTTGACCAGGCGATCCAGCCTTGCTCCGGTCAATCTCCGGCGCCAGCGGAACTTGCCCTTGGCGCCGAAGGTGGTGCGGCTGCACCAGCACCGGGGGCGGGCTCGGAGCCAGGCGCCTATGTTGTGGCTGGTTATTCCCTTTGCGAAGCGCCCAAGCCCCTTGGCCCCGATGACCGACGCATCCAGGTGTCCCCTGAGGTTGGGGTTGGGGGGGGTGCCCCACACGTGCTCATTGCTCTCGGTGAAGCCACCGCAGCTCGCGCTGTAGACCGTGTCGGCGAGCCGACCGCTCCGGTCCACCAGGATCTGCCCCCGAGTGGAAACCACGGCAGAGGTGGTGCGCGGGTGCTCACTCCCGGCGCCGCTGTAGACCTGGCAATGCTGGGCACTGCACACCAGGTAGGGATCCACCGCATGGCGAGCGCCGATCTTGGCCAGGAGCTGTCCCCGGGCTGCAACCGACTGCGCCTTGAGAGCCTCGGCAGGGGCGGAGGTGAAGATCTCCGCCGGCACCAGGCCTGCCAGGAGCTGATCCGCCGGCACCTCGTTGACCACCGCCAGCTTGCCCCGCCGGTCCACGGCCAGGTAGACACGCCCAAAGTAGCGTCTGTCCTTGTGGCCATGCCAGCGGTAGCCCCGACCGTACTCCACCCGCTTCACGGTGATGGCGCCGCCGCCCAGCGGCGCGAACCAGATCGCCCCCGGGTTGGAGAGCACGAGCCCCCTACGGCCGGCCCGAGCCACGATGGTGCCAGTGGGTCTGCGGAGGAGCTCCTCGTGGATGGTCGTGCGGACCCCGAGGAGACGCTCCAGCTTTCGTGCGCTGAGCCGTACCACCTTGGGGTTGGGGTCGGGGCGAGTGACCACGAGGGTGGTGCGGTTGTCCACGACACGACCCCCAACTGCGAACAGAGCTCCCACCTCGATGGTGCGCACCTCCAGGCGTCGCCCACGCCACCGCCTTTGCGCCTTCTGCCTGCGGCTGCGAGTGTTTGGACCCAGGAGCCTCTCCAGCACCACCCAGTGACGCACGCGAGCGGGGCGGCCGTTGCGGAGGGTGATGGTCCAGGTGCGGGCCCCCGCGAGGGTGGCCGCTGCGGTGCCAAAGGGCTGGAGCAAGAGACCCTTCCTGCAGGTAACCGTGACCCGGGTCTGTCCCTCCATGATGCGCACTGCGATGAGAGGGATGCGGCGACGGTCGAAGGTGAACCGGTTGGCGTAGAGGGAGCGCAGCTCGTACTCCCCCACAGCCCGGGCAGTGGGGGCCTGGAGGCAGAGAGCGACCGCGGCTCCGCACAGAAGCTGCGACGCGCGCGCAGGGGTCGAAGGGAACATGAGCCCATCCTAGGGGGGGGTCCGGGGCCGGGCAAGTTTTCCCCACTCAGGGTGGCCGAGCCCAGGAGTGGGCCCGAGCCCAGGACTCCTCGCCAAGGCTGGTGGCTAAAGGGGTGTTCGGGCGATGTGTCTGAGGTTCAGAAAGTTGATCGTGGCGTGGGCCAGGATGGGGCCTGTGAGGTCTCCTGTGAGGACGTAGAGCCAGCCGAAGGCCAGGCCGACCACGAAGGCCATGAGCGGCCAGGGCCACATTCGGCGGCGCAGGGGAATGTGAGCGGCGCCAAAGAGGAGCGCGCTGCCCACCAGGCTCAAGGTGGGGAGGGCCGCGCCGCGAAACAGGGCCTCCTCTCCCAGGGCAGAGATCGCCGCCAACACCAGCGCCTGTCGCGTGGAGATGCCAACAAGCAGCGGGTGGAGCTCCCGGTGCAGCCCCCTTGCCCAGCCAAAAAGGCGCAGGGAGAGCCGCGAGAGGAGCACGAGCACCAGCCCCAGGGCCACGCCGGCCGCCGCCCCCAGCAGGGTGGAGGGGGGGGCGGAGCGGTTTGGAGCCAGGAAGATGTTGCTCCGTCCGTCTAGGAGCCCCCAGACAACGGCGACACCCACGAGCGCGGCGTAGAGGGGCACAGAGACCGTGACCAGCGCTCCCACGCCAGGCCTGGGCGTCCTGCGTGAGCCGGCGGCCAGGGGCGGCTGCTCCCTTGGGGAGGGAGCCAGAGGGGGCGGAGCCAGAGGGGCCGGGTCGCCGTTGGGCGAGGAGGAGCTGCACCCCTCCTCCTGCTGGAGAGGAGCCGACGGGTGATCGTCGTTTTCGTGCATTGAGACGCGGCCGCAGGCCGCCTGGGTGATGCGAGGAGGGGGACTCGAACCCCCATGAGGTTAACCCCCACTAGGCCCTCAACCTAGCGCGTCTACCAGTTTCGCCATCCTCGCGAAACAGCGACCTGCTTTTTAGTGCTCGGGGTGGTCGGTGTCAACCCATTTCCATCCCGGGGTGCAGATCCGCCTGGCGGCGCAGGCTTTCTCTTTGTGGACCTAGGGGGATCGCCGCCGTCGCCTCCGCCGCCTGCGCCTCCGCCTGGCGAGCCGGTCGAGCTCCCGCAGGCCGCGCCGGGCCTGGGGGTTGCGCCTGTGCTTTTTGAGGATGGCTCTGTAGCCGGCGCGGGCTTCGTCCAGCTTGTCGCTCGCCACCAGCACCTTGATTGCGAAGAGCTTGGCGAAGAGGCTCTTGGGGGCGAGGTTGAGGCCATCCTTTGCGAGCGACTCCGCCTGCGCGATGTCGTGGGCCTTGAGCGCCAGGCGGCCCTTTGCCACCAGCACCCGCGCCAGCGCCCTTCGACCGCGCCCGGACCCTGGGGCGAGCTCCAATAGACCCCGCAGCAGGTCCTCCGCCTCCTTCAGCTTGCCCCTCCGGCGCTGGCGCCGCGCCAGCCCGATGAGCTTGCCAACGGTGTGACTGCGCAGCCCGGAGAGCTCCTCGTTGCCGGGGTCGAGGCTTACTATGCGCTCGATGGCGAACTTCACGTTGTCTCGGGGGGGTGCCAGGTAGCGGCGGTCCTTGGCCGCGCGCCAGGCGAAGGCCAGCCAGCGCGCCACATCCCGGCGGCGACGCCTCTGGATCGTGGCTTCGCTCGTGGGGCCAGCGTCCACGGCGATTCTCGGGTCCAGCATGGGGATCTCCCGGGTGGAACGGGCCCCGGTGTCGGGGTCGTCAGACATGGGGCGGACCTGGTCCGCGGATCTGCTCCTGGCCGTGGAGTCGTCCAGGGGGGCGGGCCACAGGAACCAGGAGAGGCCCGCCACGAGCACCATCCCGGCCAGCAGGCCGAGGAGGGTCTGGCGAGCGGTGGCCGAGAGGCCTGGCCGGACCTCCCCGGCGGCGGACATATCGCCCGGCAGAACGTCGGAGGCGGGGAGGCCGAAGACCTCGGTGACCGCCGTGTCGGGGTCGGGTCGAAGCAGCGGGTCTGACTGGTGGGGGCTCCGGTCCATCAGCTCGATGGGGTCGTCCTCCAGGCCAGGCGCCGGCTCGTTCCACTCCGGTGGCGAGGGGTGCGAATCCGCCGAGTAGGCGCCCGGGTCCCGGGCGTGTGATGCCTCCCCCATGGGAGTGATGCGTCTCCTGGGGGTTGTGGGATCCTCGGAGATGGGGTCTCGTGGGTCTGGCAGGCCAGGGAGATCGCTCCTCGTGACCACCTCCTGGTCGACCACCGGATGCCGGTCCGAGGAGACGCCTCGGTCACCCATGCCACCGACGGCGTCCGATATTCCCAGCATGTGGGCCACCGCGTTTGGTCGGCCCTGGAGGCTCTTTCTCAGCTCGTACTGGAACTCCTCCATGGTCTGGGGACGTCGCTGGGGGTTTCGCGACATGGCGCTGACGATGGTTCGCTCCAGCTCCACCGGGATGTCGGGCCGGTAGCTGCGGGGAGGGGTGGGGTTGCGGGTGGCCTTGCGGGTGAGGATCTCCAGGACGTTCGCGCCCCGGTGGGGAGGTCGGCCCGTGAGCACCGCATAGAGGATACCGGCCACGGCGTAGATGTCGAAGCGTGGGTCCGGGGGCTTGCCGGCCGCCTGCTCGGGGGCCATGTACTCTGGCGTGCCCACCGCGAGCCCGGGCTCGGTGAGCTGCCCCCCTCGAACCCGCTCGAGGCGCGCGCTCTTGGCGATACCGAAGTCCAGGATCTTGACCACGTCCGTGCGTCCGCCCACCGTTGTGAGGAAGACGTTCTCGGGCTTCATGTCCCGGTGGATGATACCCACCTTGTGGGCGGCGCCGAGGGCCTCGCATACCTGGATGCAGATGTCCACCGCGCGCTCGTAGTCCAGGGGACCTTCCTGGGTGATGACGTCTGCCAGCTCCATGCCATCGAGCAGCTCCATCACGAAGTAGGCGCGCCCGTCCGGGGTGGTTCCCGAGTCGGTGACGTTCACTATGTTCGGGTGGCCGATGGAGCTGGCCGCCCTGGCCTCGCGGCGAAAGCGCTCCACCACCTCCTCCTCCGTGGAGTAGAGCGGGTGCAGCACCTTCACCGCCAGGTGCTTGCCAAGCTGGGAATGCTCTGCCTCGTAGACCCTGCCCATGCCGCCCTCGCCGATGAGGCGCCGGATCTTGTAGCGCTGGTCCAGCATGTGGCCGATGAGGTCGCCAGTGTTGAAGTTGCCCGTCTCGCCGGACTGGATGATCTGCTGAGTGGCGGTCTCCGCGCGCTTCTCCGCCAGGAGCTGCTGCTGCACGTGGCGCCGCTCCCTGAACTCATCGCGGAAGAGGCTCACCAGCCAGTCGGAGGTGGAGCGCCCACCGGCCCCCTCGCAGAGCCGCTCCAGGAGCCCATCCAGCCGCCTGCCCAGGTCCACGGCCGATCGGTGGCGGTCCTCTGGCAGCTCCCTGAGGGCCCTGGCCACGACCTCGGCCACCTCTTCGGGCACATCGGGGTTGATGGCCGCCAGGGAGACGTCGCCCGAGATGGCTAGCTGTCGAACCTGAGAGCCTCCCACCTCGGGGAGCTCGATCTTCTGGCTCGAGAGGGTCTCCCAGAGGATCGCACCCACAGCGAAGACGTCCGCTCGCTGGTCCACGGGTCTGCCCTCCAGCAGCTCAGGGGCCTGGTAGGCGTCCACCCTGGAGGTGGAGTGGGTCACCTCCGTAGAGGACCCCACCTTCAGCAGCCGGTGCACGTGCGCGAGCTTGAGCTGTCCGGAGTAGGCCAGCAGCGTGTGCGAAGGGGCCAGCCTTCCGTGGAGGAGCTTGTCGGCGCCGAAGCCGTGGAGAAAGGCCAGGCCACGGCAGATCTCCCGGCCAGCGAAGAGCGCCACCTCCAAGGGGACCGGCTGCTCGGTGCGGCGGCAGTGCTCCAGCACGTACTCCAGGTCCACGCTGAGCACGTACTCCATGACCAGGTAGCTCCGACCCGACAACTCGCCGGCCTCGTACGACTCCACCAGGTTGCGATGGCTGAGCCCCCTGGTAATCCGTGGCACGTACTGCTCGCGCAGGGCCTCAGGGGTGTTCTCTGGCACAGCGTCGAAGAGCTTCACGACATACAGGCGCGGGTGGGACTGAGGCTCCCGTCTCACGGCGAACCTCAGGTGCTCGACCCCCTTTTTCAAGGGGCGAAGCAGCGCGTAGTCGCCGAGGTACTTCGGCAGCCTTGGGGAGATGGGCAATGGGAGCGCTCCCGTCGGGCGGAAAAACCCGAGTCACACCGATACTAACATCCGTGGGGCTCAAGACAACATTCACATAGGGGTGGCTTCCCCGGGGGTATCCCATATAATACACGCGTGATAAGGCGACCCCCACACCCTGTCCTGGCCACGGCGGTGGCCCTGTGCGCCCTGTGCGCCGGCTCCTCGGCTCGCGCGGATGGTGTCAGGTCTGGCCGAACGTCGGTGGTGGTGTACAGCGCCGCCTCCCGCTATCCAGTCAGGGGATCTGCCACGGCTCCGCTGAACATCATCTACTGGGCCGGGTTCAAAAACACCACCACCGGGCAGGTTCAAAAGCTCCTGCGCCAGCTCCTCGTGCGCTATCGGGGCAAGGTGCGGCTGCAGTTCATGAACAAGTTCCGGGACGGGAGCTACTACAAGGCCGAGCACTACGCCGCGCTGGCGGCCAGGGAGGCCTTCTCCCAGGGCGGTGACCGGCT
>JAJRWW010000046.1 GCA_024276595.1 Myxococcota bacterium | reverse complement strand
GCCCCGTGGACGCTGCTGGCAAACTGCCCGTAGACCTTCCCGTGACAGCGCCGACACCTGCCGGCTATCTGCCGGTGACCCCCCCCCTTGGGCCTGGGCGCGTGCACCTTGTGGCAGTCCACGCAGCCGGGCCGTCGCCCTCCCCTGCCCTCCGTGCGCCGGTGCACCCCTTCGCGCAGCAGCCTGGCCTCCTGGCCGTGACAGCTCCGGCAGGCGGCGCTCGGAATGGGACCGGCCGGGGCGGGCCTTGCCCTTCCGGCAGCGGGGTGAGCCTTGGTGGTGTACCCCTTGTGGCAGCTCTTGCAGGCGAGCTTGCCGTGGCCCGTCCCAGACAGCAGCGCGGCGTCCACCTTGAGGGAGAGGTGGCCCTCGCCAGGCTTGTTCCTGGTGAGGCCCTTTGCGTGGCAGGAGAGGCAGGTGCTGGAGGCGGCCTTCACGTGAGGGATGCCGTGCTTGCCGTGGCAGGTGGAGCAGCGCGACGCCCCCCACCCTCGCATCATGCGCCCGTGGATCGTCTTGGCCGGCTCGTGGCATCCCAGACAGGACTTGTACGCTCCCGCCGAATGTCCTCGCTTCTCCCCATCAGCGTGGTTCCCGGCCGTGATCTGGCCGTGACAGTCATCGCAGCCCAGGTCCGAGTGGACGCTGGCAGCGAGCCCCTTGCGATCCACAAAAAGTGATATCTTCCGCCCCTTTGCTCCGGAGCGAGACAGGCCCTTCTCTCCGTGACAGCCGAGGCAGTCGGCAGAGGATCCCTGGTCCTTGGTGGGCGCCGCGACCAGCTCCCCCAAAAGCAGCAGCACTACACAGAAGCTCACCTATGGGTTCTCCTTGGCACGCTCCTGGGAGTCGGTGGTCGCAAGGTCGGCCTCCCCGCGTTCCCTCGCGAGCTTCTGCCAGAGGGCCTGCAGCGGCAGGTAGACGATGAGCACTATCCCGGCCACAGGCAGGCACATGACGAAGAGCAACCCCAGCAGCGGGCCGAGCACCAGCAGCAGCACGGCGGCCGGGATCCGCAGCCACCGATTCTCCCGGGGGCCCGGCAGGACCCCCTCCTCCCGCAGCCGCAAGAGCCTGCCGCTGCCAAAGCTCCAGTAGGTTCCCCGACCAACGGTGCTGGATCTTCCGGGGGTGGCTGAAACCATTTGGCTATCTCCTTCTCTTCGACCACGACGTGGCACCCAGCGCCTACCAGAACATGAACCAGTAAATCCAGTAAATAGATTAGCTAACGACTCAATCCTTGTAAAGGCATGAAAACGCCTGATTATTTCACACCGCTCCCATGTTAATGATGGGTAAAGTAGCAGTTATGGCGCGTCGCGTCGAAGGCCCACCCGGTAATGCTCCAGGCAACCTCTGGGGAGCACCGCTCGAGGAGCACACAGCGGCCAGGTGACGTGCTAATGTGCCCGCCGGGAGACCTCCAGATGACCCAGCCCTCGCTATTTCAGAACCTGGCCATAATCGGATTCGGGCTCATGGGGTCCTCGCTGGCCCGCGCAGCTCGCCGGCACCGGGTCGCGGAACACCTCGTGGCCTGCGACACGGACCAGGAGGTGTGCGCATGCACGAGGCGCCTCGCCCTCGCCGACCTGGTGACCTCAGATCCCGTGGAGGCCGTGAAGGACGCCGACCTGGTGGTTCTGGCCATACCCGTCGGTGCCATGGGACAGACAGCGGCCCTCATTGCACCACACCTTGGCCCGGGCACCCTGCTCTCCGACCTGGGCTCGGTCAAGGCGTCGGTGATCCGGGATGTGGCGCCATCTCTCCCGGAGGGGGTGTTCTTCGTGCCCGCACACCCGGTGGCCGGTACCGAGAGGTCCGGCCCCGAGGCCGGCTTCGCCGAGCTCTTCGAGGGACGCTACTGCGTCCTCACACCGGGGCCGAGCGTCCCCGAGCAGGCCGTGGGCCGGGTGGAGTCCCTCTGGGTGCGGCTGGGGAGCCAGGTGGAGCGCATGGACCCGGAGCACCACGACCGCGCCATGGCCATGGTCTCCCACCTGCCTCACCTGATCGCCTACACCATCGTGGCCACGGCCACCGACCTGGAGGAGGACCGCCTGGAGGAGGTGATTCGTTACTCGGCCGGCGGATTCAGGGACTTCACCAGGATCGCCGCCTCCGATCCGGTCATGTGGCGAGACATCTTCCTGGCCAACCGCGACGCCGTCCTGGAGATGCTACAGCGCTTCTCCGAGGACCTGACAGCCCTGCAGCGAGCCATCCGCTGGGGCGAGGGCGAGGAGCTGGAGCGGGTATTTCGGCGCACCCGGAAGATCCGCCGGTCGGTGATCGAGGCCCGCCAGGCAGGGACCTTCAAACCCACGGAGGAGCCCTCCCCGCCGCTCCCGCGAGATGGCACCGGGCCAGGTCGGCCCGGCTGAGCCTCCGGCGCCCGATCCACCGCCGCCCCTGCGTCCTCGCCAGGGCTGGCAGTCGACCCGCTCAGACCTGCAACGGGCTCCTCACGGGGAGAGGGCGCCGGTCCAGTACAGGTAGTCGGTCCATGCTTCCGGCACCGACCTGAGGGATATGCGCAAGGTCACGGCCGGCACCCATCGGGGCTGGATGGGCTCCTTGCGCAGCCTCATGCGCGCCTCCGCCGGGGTGCGGTTGGACTTTCTGTGATTGCACTCCACGCAGGCGGTCACCACATTCGTCCAGCAGGTCTTGCCCCCCCGGGAGCGGGGGATGACATGGTCGAAGGTGAGGTTCGCCAGGCTGTCGCGCACGCCGCAGTACTGGCAGCGGTAACGATCTCTGGCGTAGACATTCACCCGGGAGAAGCGCACCGGCCGGCGGTGGCGACGGAAGGCATCCAGCAGCCGCACCACGGCGGGCATCTTGAACACGAGGTAGCAGCTTCTTACGCTCCGATCATACTCCTCCACCACCTCCACCTTGCCCAGGGTAAGCATGGTGAAGGCGCGCTTCCAGGAGATCACGCGGAGGGGCTCGTAAGACCGTGACAGCAAAAGCGTCCGTGTGTGATCCTCGCCCTTCATGGGGACACCCGATGACAAATGTTATAGCACCTCTCGCCGCCAGCGCCCAGCCAGAGGGTGCTTGCGGGCCGCCGCCTGGGCTCCCGGCCGAAAAGGTTTGACAGGGCGCATTGGGCAGAGTCACATATCCGGGTGCTCGGCCGACGGCTCCAGGCCATCGCCGCTGGCGGTGGCAGGCCACCAGCTCCAGCGCCGCCACCGGCTCACCGAGGAGACCGCCGAAACCACCGCAACCCGACACCGGACCACATGGGCAATCGACCAGATCTCCCGATGACACGAATCCGCCCAGGCAGAGGCTGGGTGCTCTTGGACCTGCCCGAGCTGTGGGCCTGTCGGGAGCTGCTGTACTTCTTCTGCTGGCGCGACTTCAAGGTCCGCTACAAGCAGACCCTGCTGGGCATGACCTGGGCGGTGCTGAGCCCGGTGGGGTTCACCGTCATCTTCGTGGTGATCTTCGGCAAGCTGGCCAAGCTCCCCACAGACAGCCTCCCCCAGCCCATCTTCTACATGACCGGCCTGGTGGTGTGGGGCTACTTCAGCAAGGCATTCCTCGCCACTAGCCAGAGCCTGGTTACCGGCGGCACCCTCATGACAAAGGTCTACTTTCCGCGGCTCCTGGTGCCCATCTCCACCTGCGTGGTGGGCCTGGTGGACTTCGCCATCGCCTTTGTGGTGCTTGTGGGTCTCTTTCTGTACTTCGGCATCTTTCCCCCGCTTACCTCCTTGCTGCTGCCGGTGCTGCTGCTCCAGGCGCTGCTCACGGCCCTGGGCTTCGGCCTGATCTTCGGCGCCCTGAACGTCCGTTTCCGGGACGTGCGGAACCTGGTGCCGTTCATCATCCAGTTCTGGATGTACGCCTCCGTGGTCATCCCCTTCAGCCACGTCCCCCAGCGCTATGGCCCCTGGCGATACCTCTACGGCCTGAACCCCATAGGCGGAGTGGTGGAGGGGTTCCGCTGGTGCCTCACGAGCCACCTTCCCAACGCCACGGTGGAGCCCCCATGGCTGCTGGTGGCCACGGGGCTCCCGGTGACACTTCTCGCGCTTGTTGTGGGGCTGCTCTACTTCCGCCGGGTGGAGCGGCAGCTCGCGGACATTCTATGACCCGGCCAGCCATACACATCGACTCCTTGGGCAAGCGCTACCTGCTGGGAGAGACAGTCGACCTCAACCGCGACTTCCGCGAGACCCTGGCCTCCCTGCCTCACCTGCTCAGTAGCCGACTCCGACGCCTGTTGGGACGGGGACGGGGACGGGGACGGGCCGCAGCAGGGATCTCGTCCCGGGCGGCCCGGGAGTTCTGGGCCCTTCGGGACATCACCTTCGACGTGGCCCCCGGGGAGGCGGTTGGAATCATCGGCCGCAATGGCGCGGGCAAGTCCACGCTCCTGAAGGTGCTGTCACGCATCACCTGGCCCACCGAGGGCAAGGCCGACATCCTGGGCCGGGTCTCCAGCCTCCTGGAGGTGGGCACCGGCTTCCACAACGAGCTGACCGGCCGGGAGAACATCTTCTTGAACGGCGCGATCCTGGGCATGAAGCGCGCCGAGATCACCCGCAAGTTCGACGCCATCGTGGACTTCGCCGGGACGGAACGCTTCCTCGACACTCCGGTGAAGCGCTACTCCAGTGGCATGCGCGTGCGCCTGGGGTTCGCCGTGGCCGCGCATCTGGACCCGGACATCCTCATCGTGGACGAGGTTCTGGCCGTGGGGGACATCACCTTCCAGAACAAGTGCCTGCGCAGGTTGGAAAGCGACACGCAGCAGGGCAAGACCGTGCTCCTGGTCTCCCACAACATGCAGTCGGTGGCGCGGCTATGCCGGCGGGGCATCCTCCTGGACGCCGGCGAGATCGTCCGCGACGGCGCCATCGAGGACGTGGTGCAGACCTACCTCACCATGGGCTCCGGGGTGCGCGGGGTCCGGGAGTGGGAGCCCGATTCGGCCCCGGGGAACGACCTCTGCCGCCTGCTGCGGCTCCGCTGCATCGACGGAGACGGAGAGCCCCGTGACTCCTTCGACATCCGCCGCCCGGTGCACCTGGAGTTCACCTACGAGGTGCTGAAGATGGGCGCCAGGCTCCACCCTAGCTTCTTTCTGTACAACCAGGCAGGCCAGGCGGTCTTCATCTCCGGGGCCATGCACGCGCCCCAGTGGGCCAACCGGGAGCGAGCCCCAGGCCTGTACCACTCCCGGGCGGAGCTGCCCGGCAACCTCCTGGCGGAGGGGACCTACACCATCGCCGCCATCTTGCACACCCTCACCGTGGGCAAGCCATCCCAGGTGCACGTTCACGAGCGGGACGCGGTGGCCTTCACCGTCTACGACCGGGTGGAGGGGGGCTCCGCCCGGGGCGAGCACATCGGCGCCTACCCTGGCGTGGTGCGTCCCATCATCCGCTGGGAGACCGAGAAAGCCGGGTAGCCGTGTCAAGCCGGCGAGCTCCGCCCCACCGAAGCCTACAACGGGGCTCGCGGACACACCTCATCCGACGAGTCGCACTTGGTCTTTCATTCCGATGAACGGCTTGCCTCCTTCAGACACCGTTCTTCTGCCGTAGCACCTACCAGCCGTAGCCCAGCCGCTCCAGAAGGTCGCCAGCCACCCGCTTGAAGGCCTCCACGTGTCGCTCGGAGAGCTCGCTCCGCCAGCCTCCAGAGCCCCCCTTTCGGAAGGTCCTGGAGCGGCCTGGAGCCATGCCCTCGGAGATGACCCGCCGTACGAGCGCCTCGGACTCCGGGAGGCCCAGGAAGGCCAGCATATCCCGAATCCTGCCCGGCGCCGTGGGGGCCAGCCCGCCGTCGGGTGCGATGAGATCCTCGTACCTGACGGCCCAGGTGTCCTCCCGGTCCAGCCACCCAAGGTACGCCTCGAAGTGCACCCGGATGTTCGGGATGGAGTCCACCCCCATCCTGTAGCGGAGGCGCCCCTCGCCGTACCCGGAGATCACCTTCATGAGCCGCTCCGAGTCCGAGCCAAAGCCGCTGAAGAGCTCATGGTAGGCGTGGCGGCGGGGGGCGTCGCGCATGACATAGTGACACACGGACACGCAGTAGTCCCTCGGATCGCGGTAGATGAACAGGTGGCGAAAGCCCTGGCCCCGCACCCACCGGGCGATCTCCTCGTGGAAGGGAAAATGGCCCGTGAAGAAGGCGCCGGGCTCTATCCCCTCCAGGCGCCGCTGAATGTAGGCGAGCCGCTCCGCCGGTTCGTGCAACTCAGCCGCCAGGGACGCGTCTCCGCCCCGGTGCGCCCCCGGGAGCACGCTCACCATGTTCATCAGAAGGTTCGTGCCAGACTTGGGCACGCTCGTCACCAGCACCGGGTGCTCCAGCCTCCGACGCCAGCGCAAGCGCCCCGGCCCTCGCCAGCGCAAGCGCCCCGGCCCCCGCCAGCGCAAGCGCCCCGGCCCCGGCCCCCGCCAGCGCAAGCGCCCCGGCCCCGAACCAGGCCCCTGCCCCAGTCCGCTCCACGAACGCAGCGACCGGAGCCCGGCCCCCAAGCCGACGCGCAGCTCCTCGCGCAAGAGCGCCCT